>JAEZVM010000230.1 GCA_023420795.1 Pseudomonadota bacterium | reverse complement strand
GATCCAGGCCGTCGCGCGCCGCATGATTGCCAGCATCCAGCTTCCTTTCGAGATCAAGGAACATACTTTGTATGTCGGCACCTCGGTCGGCGCGGCTGTCTATCCGGAGCATGGCGACAGCGATATCAAGCTGCTTGCGCATGCGGATACAGCGATGTGCCGCGCCAAGGAAACCGGCAAGGCGCGTTGTGTCGTTTACAGCCACGAGCGATTCACCCGGCCCGAGCACGATGTATCGCTGGAAGCGGCCATGTTCCAGGCGGTACGCGACGGCGAATTCCTGCTGCACTATCAGCCTATCGTCGATGCGCGCAGCCGCTGCATCATGGGATTCGAAGCGCTGATGCGCTGGCAGCGCCCCGATGGAACCATGGTGCCTCCGGGGCAGTTCATTCCGATGGCCGAGAGCAACGGCCTGATCAATCTGCTCGGCGCATGGGCGCTCAAGACTGCCTGCGTGCAGCTCAAGCACTTTGCGGAAGCCGCCGGCAGACCGCTTTACGTATCGGTCAACGTGAGTCCGCGGCAGTTCAGGAACGATCAATTCCTCGGTGTCCTGGACGAGGCTCTGAAGCTGTCGGGCCTGGAAGGGGAGCAGCTGCTGCTCGAAATCACCGAAGGCATCCTGATGTTCGATCCGGAACATGCGGAAAGGCTGCTGACCGCAATGACCTCCCGCAACGTGCGGATCGCGATCGATGACTTTGGTACCGGTTATTCCTCGCTGGCGTATCTGAAGCGCTTCCCGATCGCCGCACTGAAGATCGATCGTGCCTTCATCAAGGACTTGCCCGCTGCCGTCAAGGACGTGGCGATCTGCAATGTCGTGCTGAGTCTTGCCAGCCATCTGGAACTGAGCACGGTCGCGGAGGGCGTCGAGAATGAGGAGCAACTGCAGTTCCTCGCCGCACATGGCTGCGACCTGATTCAGGGTTATCTGACCGGACGGCCGCTGCTTCCGAAGCATGCGATCGAACTGCTGAAGTCCGGCGAACCCTTGACTGCACCGGTGGCCGCATGAGCGCTTTTTCCGCCAAGCCGGCCAGTGTCGAGAAAACCATGGATCTGCTGTGGACGCGCGTGCGCCAGCGCGGCGACTTGCCGGGTTTTTCCAAGGTGGTGAAGGCGATCGTCGGCGCGATGCGCGGTGATGATGATCGCGAGTTCAACATGACGCGGACCGTGCTGCAGGACCCGGCGCTGACGCAGAAGGTGCTGCGCCTCGCCAACAGCGCGATGTATTCGGTGTTTGGCCAGAACATCAATACGGTATCCAAGGCAGTCATCGTGCTCGGTACCGAAACGATCGGCCATCTCGCGCTCGGCCTGAAACTGATCGACGGCCTGACAGCAGCCTCCGCCACAGCCGGCGGCGCCCGCTCGGAAATGGAAAAGGCGGTTCTCGCGGGCCATATCGCCCGCCAGGTGGTCGCTTCTGCCGGCACCCGCGATGCGGAGGAAGCTGTCGTGTGCTCGATCCTGCACCCGCTCGGCCGCATGATGACGACGTTCTATCTGGCGGACCGCTGGCAGCAATTGCAGGCACACTGCGCCGAAACCGGCTGCGACGAGAACCAGGCCGCGAAGGAACTGCTCGGGCTTGGGCTCGACGAGATTGGCCGCCAAGTCGCGCAGCAATGGGGATTGCCGGCGAGCGTCGTGACCACACTGCGCGACGTGCCGCCCAGGCGCGTCGATGAACCGCTGGATCACAGCGACTGGCTGGCAGTCGTCTCCACGCTGTCCTCGCGCTGCGCCAATGCACTGTGCCAGGAAGGCGATACCGCGCAGGCGCGGCTCTCTTCCCTGGCCGGAGATTATGCAAGCATGCTCGGCCTCGATGTCGAGCAGGTGATTGCCGCAGTGGATGCCGGGCAGAAGAGCGCCGTTGAAGAAGACGAGGTGCTGGTGCGCTCGGTGCGCCGCAGCGAGCCCGAGAAGCAGGTGACGCCGGTGGGCAAACCGGCTGAATCGGCCGCCATCCTGCGGCGTGGCGTGGCCGATATGCGCGGCGCGCTAAATAGCGCGAATACCGCCCAGCTGATGTCGATGGCGCTGGAAACCATCTACCAGGGCCTGGGCTTCCGGCGCGCGATTGCCTTCGTGCGCAACCGGGAGCAGGCGCAATACATCGCGCAGCTCGGCTTCGGCGAAGGTGTGCAGGAACTGCTGCCGCAGCTGCACTTCAGCGATGCCTATCAGCCCGACGTTTTCCATGCGGCGCTGGCCAATGACAAGATGATTTTCGTCGAAAACGCGCTGAACCCTGCGTTTGTCAGCAAAGTGCCGCGCTGGTGGAAAGAGGCGCTGCCGCTGGTGCGCAGCTTCATGGTATTGCCGCTCACCATCAACAACAATGCCGTCGGATTCATTTACGGCGACTGGGATGTATCCCAGCAGTTCGCCACGATCGGGCAGGCCGAGATCGCGCCACTCAATGCCCTGCGCACGATGGTGATGCAGGCAATGGAACAGGGGCGCCATACTGAACCCAGTTGGGTGCGCAAGATCCTATAAGGCACCCCGGCGTACGCATCTCCTTTTTCCGTTCCTCACGCTGCCGCCAAGAAAGCTCCACAATTTTCGCTCGAGAGAATAGGCGCGCAGTTGTTTAAATGCTAAATTTGTTGGCTTTTAAATAATTTCGGTGACGTATGAGCGAAATCATTCTGTTTGTCGTGATTGTGTTCGGTGGCTTGCTGTTATGGCTGGCAACCGGACGGGAACGTCCGGCTCGCTATCGGAAAAAGCGCCTGCTGACCGGCGGCGAGCGCGAATTTTTTGAGCGCTTGCGACAGGCGCTTCCCGAGTGCCGGGTCTGTCCGCAGGTGGCAGTGTCGGCGCTGATCGAGCCGGCGGGCAGCGGCCCGGTGCGCAAGGCTGCGTTGGGCAATATCAGCGGACAGAAGGTTGGTTTTGCGGTTTTTGATGAGCAGATGGATCTACTGGCTGTCGTCGAACTCGAACACCGCTCCCGTACAAGCCGCAAGGCCCTTGCCCGGGACGCCTGCTTTGCGAATGCGGGGATCAGGACGATCCGTTTCAAGGCCAGGCGCCTGCCTTCCGAAGCGAAAATACGCGGCAGCGTATTTTCCCGGGGTGCTCTTCCGCGCCGCGCGGTGCGGGCGACGTCAGACATCGAATATGTGCGGCCGGAAAACCCCTGGCGAAATACCGCCAACGCGCGCAGCTGAGCAGGTAAGCGGCAAGTGCAGCCGCGATCTCCGGCCGGGCAAGATAAAATGAGGCTCTCGTCCCGTCATCGCGGGACGAACTGTGAGCTCACCCGATCATGGCCAGACTTCCGCGACTCGTCGTTCCCAATCAGCCGCATCACCTCATTCAAAGCGGCATCGATCGTCAGGCGATTTTCCGTGCTCCGGAAGACTACAGCGCCTTTCTCGGCTGGCTGCGGGATGCGGCGAGGCAGTTCAAGGTCGCAATTCATGCCTATGTGCTGATGCCCAATCATCTGCACCTGCTGGCCAGTCCGGCCGATGCTACCGGCCTGGGGCGCATGATGCAGTGGGTCGGGCGTCATTATGTGCCGTATTTCAATGCCAAATACCAGCGGGTCGGGACGCTCTGGCAGGGGCGCTACAGGGCGACGGTTATCGACGCGGAAAAGTACTTTCTTCCCTGTAGCCGCTATATCGAATTGAACCCTGTTCGTTCCGGTCTCGCGGATGCCCCATCCGAATATCCATGGTCGAGCTTCGCTCACCACACCGGCGCAAGATCGGACCCGCTCATTACCGACCACCTGATTTATTGGGGATTGGGTAACACGCCGTTCGAGCGTGAGGCTGCCTACCAAAAAATCATGGAACATTCTCCGGCTGATGAGGAGGTCAATCTCCTGACCGAATCCGTTCTGAAAGGTTGGGCGCTCGGCTCGGAAAAATTCAAATCGGCTTTGGAAAAGCAGGCAAAACGCCGGGTAAGCCCCGCTAGACGCGGCCGTCCGCCAAAAGCGAAGTTGGTGGTTACTTCTCTTTCTCCAGAATAAGCAAGCCGTTTTTATGCATAAGGAAAATTAAATGGCGCCGAGTTTTACTCTGTCCCTTTTTAATACGATGCACCAAATGCGTGCTTCTTAATATTACTCCGACCCTATTTATTTAAGTTGAACAATCTTTTGCGCTGCACTATTCTTCAATGCTCGATTTCACAAAGTTGCGGAGAAAGCACATGCACGCGCAAGGTCTATACGATCCAGCCAACGAACATGACGCCTGCGGCGTCGGTTTTGTCGCACATATCAAGGGCAAGAAAAGCCACGCCATCGTCGAACAGGGTCTGCTGATCCTGAAAAATCTCGACCACCGTGGCGCGGTCGGTGCCGACAAGCTGATGGGCGACGGCGCGGGCATCCTGATCCAGATCCCGGACCAGTACTATCGCGAAGAAATGGCCAAGCAGGGCGTCAATCTGCCGCCGCCGGGCGAATATGGCGTTG
>JAEZVM010000128.1 GCA_023420795.1 Pseudomonadota bacterium | reverse complement strand
ACGCAGGCAGTCGAAAAGATCCATCACTGCACGAAGTGCAATACCTTCACCGAACATGAAGTGTGCGAGATGTGCCTCGATGAGGAGCGCGATGCACACCTGCTTTGCGTGGTCGAGACGCCGGCGGACCAACTGATGATCGAGCAGACGCTGACCTACAAGGGACTGTACTTCGTGCTGATGGGTCACCTGTCGCCGCTCGATGGCATCGGGCCGAAGGACATCCACCTCGAAAAACTGGTTGCGCGTGCAACCGACGGTGTGGTGGAGGAGGTCGTACTGGCCACCAATTTCACCAACGAAGGCGAGGCGACTGCGCATTACATCAGCGAGACGCTGAAGGCACGCGGACTGAAGGTGAGCCGGCTGGCGCGCGGCGTGCCGGTTGGCGGCGAACTCGAATATGTTGATGCCGGCACCATCGCGCGCGCGATGCTGGATCGGCGCTCCACCTGAAAAGCCATGAATGACAGGAAGCCAACCACGGGGCCGCTGGCCGGCATCAAGGTACTTGAACTCGGCACGCTGATCGCCGGCCCGTTCTGCTCGCGCATGCTGGCGGAGTTCGGCGCCGAAGTGATCAAGATCGAGTCGCCGGATGGCGGCGATCCGATCCGCCAATGGCGGGTGTTGAAGGATGGCACCTCGCTGTGGTGGTCGGTGCAGTCCCGCAACAAGAAAAGCGTGACGCTGAACATGAAGGATGCGCGCGCGCAGGAAATCGCGCGGCGGCTCGCCTTGGACGCGGACATCATCATCGAGAACTATCGTCCTGGGGTACTGGAAAAATGGGGCGTGGGCTACGAGGACCTGACGAAGATCAATCCGGCGACCATCATGGTGCGGCTGTCCGGCTATGGCCAGACCGGGCCGATGAAGGACCTGCCGGGCTTCGGCGCGATCGGCGAATCGATGGGCGGCATGCGCTACGTGTCTGGCCATCCGGACCGGCCGCCGGTACGCATCGGCATTTCAATTGGCGATTCGCTCGCGGCGCTGCACGGCGTGATCGGCGCGATGATGGCGCTGCGCCACCGTGACGCGACCGGCGGGCGCTGGAACGGCAAGGCCGGCGAAGAATGCGAGGCCGGGCAGGGGCAGATGGTGGATGTCGCGCTGTACGAGGCGGTGTTCAACATGATGGAATCGCTGGTGCCGGAATACGACCTTGCCGGCGTGGTGCGCGAACGCACCGGTGGTGCGCTGCCAGGCATTGTGCCGTCGAATACCTATACCACGAAGGATGGCGAGAACATCGTCATTGCCGGCAACGGTGACGCGATCTTCAGGCGACTGATGCTGGCGATCGGGCGCGAGGATATGGCGAACGATCCGCAGCTGGTGCGCAACGACGGCCGCGTGCCGCGCACGTCAGAGATTGATGGTGCGATCCAGGCATGGTGCGATACGCAGGATATCGAGAGTGCGCTGGCGATACTGAAGGCGGCCGATGTCCCGGTCGGTAAGATCTATTCGGTGCGCGACATGATGACCGATCCACAATTCCTCGCGCGTCGCATGTTTGAGCAGCATGCTTTCTCGGACGGGACGCCGATCAAGCTGCCGGCGATTACGCCCAAGCTGTCGGAGACGCCGGGTGAGACAAAATGGCTTGGACCGGCGCTGGGCGAGCATAATACGGAAGTGTTGCGTGGTCTTGGGTATGACGAGGAAGGCATTGCGCAACTGAAGCGCGATAAAGTGATCTAGGAGACGGGATGAACAAGAATTTCTGGAAGCAGTTTCTGATCGCGCTGGCGCTGTTCCTGGCCGGGTATTTTACGTTCAATAACAACCTGTTCTGGTAGCGCACATGTTTAACCACGAGGCGACGGTCCGCTGGAGCCGTGGAGAGCAGAAGTTCATCGACAACCGCTATAGCCGCGGCCATGCATGGGAATTCGACGGCGGCGCGCGGGTGCACGCATCGTCTTCACCGCATGTGGTGCCGCTGCCGATGTCGGTGGAGGCGAATGTCGATCCGGAAGAAGCGCTGGTGGCGGCGACTTCCAGTTGCCACATGCTGTTCTTTTTGTCGATCGCGGCGAAGCGCGGTTTTGTCGTCGACAGTTACGTCGATCGTGCGGTTGGCGTGATGGGAACGAATGCTGACGGCAAGGTCGCGATGACGAAAATCGCGCTGAGGCCGGAAATCGTGTTTGGCGGGGAGAGTCGGCCAACTCCGGAAGAGCTCGATGCGATTCATCATGAATCGCATGAGCAGTGCTATATCGCGAATTCGCTGAAGGCCGAGATTGTGGTTGAGGCGGTTTGATAGATAAAGCGCTATCTACATGCCTGTCTAATTCCGAACGCAGTGAGGAATCTCATTCTTTCACTGGCAGCATACGGTCGAGATTCCTCGCTGTGCTCGGAATGACATTGATGGGGGCGTAAAGAGGATCAGCGCAACGCTTCCACCATCTTCTCCAGCTTCACCGCATCCGCACAGAACAAACGGATGCCTTCAGCCAGCTTCTCCGTTCCCATCGCATCGTCGTTGAGCATGTAACGGAAGGTCTTTTCATCCAGCGCCAGCTTCTGCAGATCGGCTGCCTGCGCTTCTTCCACGTTCAGCTTGCGCACGACCGGCGCATCGCTTTCAGCCAGCTTCTGCAGCAGCTCCGGGCTGATGGTCAGCAGGTCGCAGCCGGCCAGCTCCGTGATCTGCGAAGTGTTGCGGAAGCTTGCGCCCATCACTTCGGTCTTGTAGCCGAACTTGCGATAGTAATTGTAGATGCGCTTGACCGACTGCACCCCCGGATCATCGGCACCGGTGTATTCCTGTCCGGATGATTTCTTGTACCAGTCGTAGATGCGGCCGACGAACGGGGAAATCAGCTGCACCTGGGCATCTGCACAGGCGATCGCCTGCGGCAGCGAGAACAGCAGCGTCATGTTGCAGCGAATTCCTTCCTTTTCCAGCACCTGCGCGGCAAGAATGCCTTCCCAGGTCGATGCAATCTTGATCAGGATGCGTTCGCGCGGGATGCCGGCGGCTTCATACAGCGCGATCAGCGCACGGCCCTTGGCTATGGTGCCCTGCGTGTCGAAGGACAGGCGGGCATCGGTTTCGGTCGAGACGCGACCCGGGACGAGCTTGAGGATTTCGAGGCCGAATGCGACAAGCAGGCGGTCGATAATCTCGGCAACCGGCTTGCCGGAATGATCGCGCACTGCTTTTTCCAGCAGCGGCTTGTATTCGTCCTTCTGGACCGCCTTCAGGATCAGCGAAGGATTTGTTGTGGCGTCGCGCGGCGCGAATGCCTTCATCGACTGGAAATCGCCGGTGTCGGCGACGATGGTGGTGTGCTGCTTCAGTTGTTCGAGCTGGTTCATCGCGAAACTAAAGGGAAAAGTGGTCAGGAAAGGGATAGATGATAACCGGTTCGGCTGGCTGCCTGTTGGATCTCCGTCAGCGTGTTTGCGTACGCACAGGCTTCAAGCCTTGGGCGGATGCCGCAGGAAGGAATCGAACTGCATGTCGAGCTTCTGCAGCGCCTTTTGCGCGTTCTGCATCTTCTTGCGAAATTCCGGGCCGCGCTTCAATGCTAGCCCGACCGCGAGAATGTCGATCACCACCAGGTGTGCGAGGCGTGCGGAAATCGGTGTGTACGGGTCAATGTTGAAGCTCAGGTCGATTGGCACCAGCACGGTGGCCTGCTCGGACAGTTGCGTGCCGCTCGGCGTCAGCGCGATCACGTCGGCGCCGACCTTGCGCGCGAGCTGCACGCTATGCAGCAGCGCGGTGCTGTTGCCGCGCTGGGAAATCGCAACTACCGCGTCGCCTTTTTTCAGCAGTGCGGCGGAGATTGCGTGGATGTGCGGATCGGCATAGGCGACAGTGGGCACGCCGGAACGGAAGAATTTGTGCTGCGCGTCGGCGGCGACGATGCCGGATGTGCCCTGGCCCCAGAACTCGATCTTGCTCGCGCGTGCCAGCACTTCCAGAGCCTTTTCGATCGCGACTGGATTCAGGTTGTTGCGCAGGTCGAGCAGGGTATTGATCGAGCGGCTGCAGATCTTGTTCACGAGGTCGGCGGCAAGGTCGTCCTGCAACGGCGATTCGTCCGTCTGCGGCAATGCCAGTGCAAGCGTCTGCGCCAGTTTCAGCTTGAATTCATGCCAGCCCTCGTAACCGAGCGCGCGGCAGAAGCGCACGACGGTCGGTTCCGATACCTGGGCGTTCTTTGCCAGTGCGGTGATATTGCCGGCTACGGCAATATCTGGATTCTTCAGTACGGTGATGGCGACTTTCTTTTCCGATTTGGAGAGCGTGTCGAGCTGGGTCTTGATGGAGTCGAGGAGCATAAGGTCAAAGTTCGGGCAGCGATTCTTCCCGCCATTGCAGGCCGTCGCGGCCGATCAGGGCACTGGCGGCGGCGGGGCCCCAGGTGCCGGCGGTGTACGGGAGCGGTTCGATGGCTTCCTGCTCCCAGTAATTCAGAATCGGCTCCACCCATTCCCATGCGGCTTCCAGTTCGTCGCTGCGCATGAACAGGGTCAGCTGGCCGCGCAGCACGTCAAGCAGCAGGCGCTCGTAGGCATCCATGCGCGGCATCTTGAACGTTTCGCGGAAGTCGAGTTCCAGCTCGACCGGCTTCAGGCGCATGCCGTCGCCCGGCGTCTTGGCCATCAGGTTCAGCTGCAGGCCTTCGTCCGGCTGCAGGCTGATGATCAGGCTGTTCGGCTGGAAGCTGCTGTACGGCTGCGTGAAGATTGAATGCGGGATGTTCTTGAAGCGCACCACGATTTCCGCGAGCTGGTCGGCCATGCGCTTGCCGGTGCGCAGATAGAATGGTACGCCGGCCCAGCGCCAGGTATCGATCTCGGCCTTCACCGCGACGAAGGTTTCGGTGCGCGACGCCGGATTGGCATTCGGCTCCTTCCGATAGCCGGGCACCGGCACGCCATCGACATGGCCGGAACGGTACTGCCCGCGGATGACGTTCTGCGCGAGGGTGTGCGGCGTGAAGCGCCGCAGCGAGCGCAGCACCTTCAGTTTCTCGTCGCGCACCGCATCCGGCGTGGCGGCCACCGGCGGTTCCATCGCGACGATGCACAGCAACTGCAGCAGGTGGTTCTGCAACATGTCGCGCAGCGCGCCGGCAGTGTCGTAATAGTCGAGCCGGTTGCCGACGCCGATTTCCTCGGCGATGGTGATCTGCACGTCCGAGATCCATTCGCGCCGCCACAGCGGCTCGAATAGTACGTTGCCGAAACGCAGCGCCAGCAGGTTCTGTACGGTTTCCTTGCCGAGGTAATGATCGATGCGGAAGATCTGCGATTCGGAAAACACGCGGCCGACCTCGGCATTGATCTGCTTGGCGCTGGCGAGGTCGCGCCCGAGCGGCTTTTCCAGCACCACGCGCGAACTGGGCGTGGCGAGGCCGCATTGCGCGAGGTTATGGCAGATCTTTGCAAACAGGCTGGGCGGCGTGGCAAGGTAGAACACACGGTTGATGCCCGCGTCGTCCTTGCGCATTGCATCGATCAGCGCGGGGTAGGTGGTGCTGTCGGTCGCATCGAGCGATACGTAGCCGAGATGGGCGCGGAACGCATCCCATGCGGCAGGCTCCAGAAGCGCGGGTTCGATATGCGGTTTGGCGTTCTGCTCGACCGTATCCAGAAATTCTTCGCGGCTCCATGCATGCCGCCCGACGCAGATGATGCGGGCGCTGGATGGCAGGCCATTGGCACGGCCGCGGTTGTACAGTGCCGGCAGGAGCTTGCGCATTGCCAGGTCGCCGCCGCCGCCGAACAGGACCAGGTCGAAATCGGTAAGGGCCATGATGGAAAACCGTTAAAAGGCTGCTGTTGCAGCCAAGGATTTTTTAATTGTAGTTTTGATGCCCAAAATTTCGAGTCGTTCGGAAAATGCGCGGCGATCGCTCACGGCAGTGCCGTTCAGCCTGCCAGCGCTGCCTTTGCTCTTGCAATCAGTCCATTCGTGGAGCTGTCATGTGCATGAGGGCGCGCCGGTCCCGTCAATTCGGATTCGATATTTTTTGCAAGAACCTTGCCCAGCTCCACGCCCCATTGGTCGAAGCTGTTGATGCCCCAGATAACTCCCTGAACAAACACCTTGTGTTCATAAAGCGCAATCAGTGCGCCGAGCGTCGAGGGCGTCAGCGCATCCATCAGAATCGTATTGCTCGGCCGGTTACCCGGGAACGTCCTGTGAGGTAACAGGCGCTCAATTTCTTCTTCCTCGATATGCTGAGCCTGCATTTCAGCGCGCGTTTCTTCTACGGTTTTTCCTCGCATCAGGGCTTCGGCTTGCGCGAAACAGTTGGCGAGCAGTACAGTGTGGTGCCCCGGCAAGCCATGTGCCGGTTTAAGCGCTGCGATGAAGTCCACCGGCACGACCTCCGTGCCGAGATGCAGCAACTGGAAATAGGCATGCTGTCCATTAGTGCCAACATCGCCCCATACAACCGGACATGTGTGCGCGGCGAGTGGCGATCCGTCGTGCGCAACTCGCTTGCCATTGCTTTCCATTTCGAGCTGCTGCAGATAGGCCGGAAACTGGCTCAAGTCCTGATGATAGGGCGCAATTGACAAAGAGCCGCAGCCAAGGAAATTGCGATTCCAGATGCCGGTCATTGCCAGGATGACCGGCATGTTCTTTTCTAGCGGCGCGGTAC
>JAEZVM010000090.1 GCA_023420795.1 Pseudomonadota bacterium | reverse complement strand
CCGGGCAGTATCCGGCGTAGCTGGTTGCATGACCTTATTGATTCGATAGATGCCATAGCCGCGGTTACCCAAATCCACGCCTGCATAGGACGGCAGCTTGCTGGTGTCGGCCTTCATTACCGCACTCATGACTTCCCTGCCGAAATCATTGGGCTTTGTCCGTGATACCGTTTTCGGTGCCGAGAAGCCCGAAGCATTTGCCCCCGAATTGAGCTCAGCAAGTTTGTCCTTGCCAGCTTTTTCCGCGAGGGCGGCAGCTTCCGTTTGAATCACCTGTTCGCGGATGGCCGCCTGAACTTCCTCGAACGGCCGCTTGCTCACCGGCTTGTACTCAAGCACTCGGCCGGAAATCAGCGTGTTCGGGGCCACTTCCACCGCTTCCGTATTGCGCTTGTTCTTTACAGCCTCGTCTGAGAATAGCGCTGTCAGGAATTTCGGCTGATTGAAAGGCGCACCTTGCGGAAAGGCCTGACTCGGTGCACGCGTCAACCCAGCTACCGTCTCGATTTTCAGGTTCAGTTTTTCCGCGACCGGCTTCAGACTATCCGACTGCTCATAAACTATATTGGTGAATTGCTCCGCCATCTCGGCAAACCTCTTTGCCGCCAGCTGTTTCTTGATTTCAGCGGCTATTTCCGGCTTCACTTCATCCAGACTCTTGACGGAGGCCGGCTTCACATCGGTAACCATGATGATGTGATAGCCGAAGTCCGACTCGACGACATTGCTGATCTCGCCTTGTTTCAGCGCATAGGCCGCATCCTCGAATGGCTTGACCATCATGCCCCGGCCAAAGAAATCAAGATCACCGCCCCGCTCCGCCGAACCGGGATCCTGCGAGTTTTCCTTCGCGAGTTTTGCGAAATCCGCAGGATTTTTGCGCAATTGCGCTAGCAATTTCTCCGCCTCTTCCTTCGCGGCAGCCTTTTCGGCAGTAGAAGCATCCTTGCCTGCCTTGATCAGGATGTGGCTGGCGCGACGCTGCTCTTCTTCCGTGAATCGCTTGGCGTTCTGTTCGTAATAGGACTTGATATCGGCATCGCTGATGGAAATCTGCGCAGCAACCGCGTCGCTGTTCAGCACCACATACTCCGCCTTGATCTGCTCCGGGATTTCGAACTGACTGCCATGTTTGTCGTAATACGACTTCAGCATGTCATCGGTGACTTTCACCTGCGACACATAGTCAGACGCCTTGAACAGCAGTTCCTGCACTTCACGTTCCTGATCATTCAGGTCGGACAGGCGGTTTGTCACGGTCTTCGGAGCAAACGCCGTTGACTGCACCGCATCTGTTACCTGCTGCAGCGCGAGATCGTGCCGCAGCCTCGCCTCGTACATTGCGGGAGTCATGCCTTGCGCGGCAAGCAGCGACTTGTAGCGCTCGACATCGAATTTGCCGTCGGCTCCCGTCAAACCGGGAACGGCAAGAATGTTCTGCTGCAGCGCCTGGTCGCTGACCGAAAGTCGGCTGTTTGCTGCTTCTACGGCGATCGCGCGCTGCGCAATCAAACCATCGAGAATGTTCTGTTTTGCTTCCGGCGTATCGAGCATCTTGGGATCGAACTGCGCGCCGAACATCTGCCGGAAGCGCTCCATCTGCTCACGTTGCGCCGCATCCAGTTCCTGCTGGGTGATGGACTGCCCTGCCACCTTCGCGACGGCATTATCGCCTTCGCTGAACCGCGTATAACCTTCGAGCCCGAAGAATGCGAATGAGGGAAAAATAAACAGCAGCAGCAAGAACTGCATCAGGCGTCGATGGGTGCGGATAAATTCAAACATATCAGTCCACGAAAAACAGATTGCGAAAATGCGACTTCGACACACGCCAACCGACTGAGCATCTAGACAGCGTCAGCCGACATAGCAAAAGCGGTAGCACATATGAAAAAAGGCGAACTTGCGTTCGCCTTTTCGATTTTGGCGGAGTGGACGGGACTCGAACCCGCGACCCCCGGCGTGACAGGCCGGTATTCTAACCGACTGAACTACCACTCCTGAAACTTTCCTGCATGCTTGGCTGCTTGGTGGGTGCTGAGAGGCTCGAACTCCCGACCTACGCCTTGTAAGGGCGCCGCTCTACCAACTGAGCTAAGCACCCTGATCCACACTTAGTCAGCCAAACTTTCAGACGTTTGTCACCACGTCGTAAAGGCCATGATTCTACAACATCTTTACTCAGGATGCACTAGTTAACTGCAATTTTCGATGCTCGCAGAAAAGGCCTTTTCCCTGCATCGCTCATTCTCAGTGCTTGACCACGTTCGGGTCGGTCTGCCCCGCTGGCTGAGCAACCGCAGTATCAACAGGCGCATCCACATCCGTGAGCGGAGCTGGCTGCCGCTCAAGCGCAACCTCCAGCACCTTATCAATCCAGCGCACTGGGATGATCTCGAGCTTGTTCTTCACATTGTCAGGTATCTCGGCAAGATCCTTGACGTTCTGCTCCGGAATCAAGGCTGTCTTGATGCCACCACGATGCGCAGCCAACAGTTTTTCCTTGAGGCCGCCGATCGGCAACACTTCACCGCGCAGAGTGATCTCTCCGGTCATCGCCACATCTGCCCGCACAGGAATGCCGGTCAACACCGATACCAGTGCAGTGGTCATCGCAATACCTGCGGACGGACCATCCTTTGGCGTTGCCCCCTCCGGCACGTGAATGTGGATATCAGTCTTGGTGAACAATTCGCTCTTGATGCCGAGCCGTTTTGCGCGGCTGCGGACAACGGTGCGCGCTGCCTCGATCGACTCCTTCATTACATCGCCCAAGGTACCGGTACGAATGATGTCACCCTTGCCCGGCATGGTCATCGCCTCGATGGTAAGCAGATCGCCCCCCACTTCAGTCCATGCAAGCCCAACCACCTGGCCGATCTGATTCTCTTTCTCGGCCATTCCAAAGTCATAACGACGCACACCGAGGAACTTGTCGAGATTCTTCGATCCGACAGTAATCTTCCGGTCCTGCTTCTTCAACAGAAGCATCTTCACGACCTTGCGACAGATCTTGGAAATTTCGCGCTCCAGCGAGCGCACTCCCGCTTCACGCGTGTAGTAGCGAATGATGTCGCGGATCGCCGACTCGGCCACCGTGATTTCATCCTCTTTCAGGCCATTGTTTGCAATCTGTTTCGGCAGTAGATAGCGCAATGCAATATTAGTCTTCTCGTCTTCCGTATAACCGGACAAACGGATCACCTCCATCCGGTCCAGCAGCGCCGGCGGAATGTTGTAGGAATTCGAGGTAGCAACGAACATCACATCGGACAAATCGAAATCGACTTCGATGTAATGATCCGAAAAGGTATGGTTCTGCTCGGGGTCAAGAACTTCAAGCAAGGCAGAAGCAGGATCACCACGGAAGTCCATACCGAGCTTATCCACCTCATCCAACAAGAACAACGGATTGCGAACGCCCGTCTTTGCCAGGCTCTGCAGTATCTTGCCCGGCATAGAGCCAATGTAGGTGCGGCGATGGCCGCGAATTTCTGCTTCGTCCCGCACGCCACCCAGCGCCATGCGGACGAATTTGCGGTTGGTCGCACGTGCAATCGATTGACCAAGCGAAGTCTTGCCGACGCCCGGCGGCCCGACCAGACAAAGAATCGGCGCCTTCACCTTGTCAACTCTCTGCTGCACTGCAAGATATTCGAGAATCCGTTCCTTCACCTTCTCAAGACCGTAGTGCTCGTCTTCGAGAACCTTCTCTGCATTGCTCAGGTCGTTGTTGACCTTCGACTTCTTGCGCCAAGGCAGGCCAACCAAAGTATCGATGTAATTGCGCACAACGGTTGCTTCGGCTGACATCGGAGACATCAGCTTAAGCTTCTTCAATTCCGCCTGCGCCTTTTCGCGCGCTTCTTTCGGCATCTTGGCAGCGATAATGCGCTTCTCAAGCTCCTCGAGATCGGCGCCTTCCTCGCCTTCACCAAGCTCCTTCTGAATTGCCTTGACCTGCTCGTTCAGGTAGTACTCGCGCTGCGACTTCTCCATCTGGCGCTTGACGCGGCCGCGAATGCGCTTCTCCACCTGTAGGATGTCGAGCTCGCCTTCCAGTTGACCAAGAAGATGTTCATGGCGCTTCGCGACATTGAATATTTCCAGAATGACCTGCTTCTGCTCCAGCTTCAAAGGCAGGTGGGCGGCTATCGTGTCCGCAAGACGACCGGCATCATCGATTCCGGCGAGCGAAGTCAAAATCTCGGGCGGAATCTTCTTGTTCAACTTTACATACTGATCGAATTGCTGAACGATCGCACGGCGCATTGCCTCCACTTCAGATTCATCGCCCGGCTCGGATTCGACTGGGGTCAGATCTGCCACGAAATGGGTGTCCAGTTCGCTGATGTTATGAATGCGGGCGCGCTGCGCACCTTCCACCAAGACCTTTACCGTGCCATCAGGAAGTTTCAGCATCTGCAGGATATTCGCAACGCAGCCAATTTCGTAAATATCATCTGCTGAAGGTTCGTCCTTGGCTGCGGCTTTCTGCGCAGCGAGCATGATGCTCTTGCCCTGCTCCATTGCGGCTTCAAGTGCCTTGATGGACTTCGGGCGACCAACGAATAGCGGAATCACCATATGCGGAAAGACAACAACGTCTCGCAACGGCAGCAAGGGAAGCTGAGTATGTTCTGTAAGTGTCGTAGAAGTCGTCATGGCGAACCTTATTTAAGAGCTTGTTAATGATGTAGGCACGACGGCCTAAAACTCAAGTCCAAGCGGCAACAAAAATCACTGCCCAACAAAAACACCAATAAAAAAAGCCACACACGAAGTCGCCCTCGGGTGGCTTTGCATTGGAAGCCTGAAGTGATTCTTGTAATTCAAATTGTACTGCTTTTGGGATAAAAGACTCTTTTATCCATAATTCTCAGATACAGTCATCTCGAATGACTACTTGGCTCCGGACACCTTCGGTTGCTCATGATAGATCAGCAAAGGCTTTGCCCCGTTCACAATGGTATTTTCATCGATCACCACCTTTGCAACATTCTGCTGATTGGGTAGCTCAAACATCACTTCCAACAACGCATGTTCCAGGATGGAACGCAACCCGCGTGCACCGGTCTTGCGTTCGAGCGCCTTGCGAGCAATGGCATGCAACGCCGCAGGCCGAACTTCCAGTTCTGCGCCTTCCATTTGCAAAAGTTTTGCATACTGCTTGATTAGCGCATTCTTGGGTTCAAGCAATATTTGGATCAGCGCCTCTTCGTTTAGTTCACTCAGGGTAGCTACTACTGGCAAACGCCCTACTAACTCGGGAATCAAGCCAAACTTGATCAGATCTTCCGGCTCCGCATCGAGAAGCACTTCGCTGGCATTGCGCTCTTGCTGGCTCTTCACACTGGCCGAAAAACCGATGCCACTTTTTTCCGAGCGATTCGAGATGATCTTTGCCAATCCATCGAAGGCACCGCCGCAGATGAACATGATATTTGTCGTATCGATCTGAACGAAATCCTGATTCGGATGCTTCCGTCCTCCTTGAGGAGGTACCGAAGCCATCGTTCCCTCGATCAGTTTCAGCAATGCTTGCTGCACTCCTTCGCCAGACACATCACGGGTAATCGAAGGGTTGTCCGATTTACGCGAAATCTTGTCGATCTCATCGATATAGACGATGCCCTTTTGCGCTTTTTCCACCTCGTAATTGCAGTTCTGCAAAAGCTTCTGGATGATATTTTCCACATCCTCTCCCACATAACCGGCTTCGGTCAGTGTGGTTGCATCCGCAATAACAAAGGGGACATTCAACATGCGCGCGAGCGTCTGCGCCAGCAAGGTTTTGCCGGAACCAGTAGGTCCAATGAGCAAAATATTACTCTTTGCCAACTCAACATCATCTTTCTTGCCAAGATGCTTTAGGCGTTTGTAGTGGTTATAGACCGCTACCGAAAGAATACGCTTGGCGGTCTCCTGACCGATGACGTATTGGCCGAGTAATTCGAAAATTTCCTGCGGCGTCGGCAAATCTGACTTCGGGCCGGCAACCGGTTCGGCGCTCGACGTCTCATCGCGAATGATGTCATTACACAGATCGATACATTCATCGCAGATGAACACGGACGGACCTGCAATAAGCTTCTTTACCTCGTGCTGGCTCTTTCCGCAAAATGAGCAGTAAAGCAGTTTTTCGCCACTGGAGGATTTTTTGTCAGACATAGAGCAAAATTTGGATGGAGATTGGATTGATATTACCCGCGAAATCTGAATTCGTCACGACGCCGCTCAAGAAATAAAGCGAACCGCTCGAACCGTCCCAATAGAACAAAACGCCCGGACGGGCATGCGTCCGGGCGTTTTTCGCTGGGACAGCCCAATTTAGGCGCGGGAGGTCAGCACCTTGTCAATCATGCCATATTCAGCCGCCTCGGCAGCGGACATGAAATTATCTCTGTCCGTATCCTTGCTGATTTGTTCCACAGAGCGGCCGGTTTTTTCAGCCAGTATGTGGTTCAGGCGATCTCGCAGATACAGGATTTCGCGAGCCTGGATTTCGATATCGGCAGCCTGACCTTGAGCACCGCCCAAGGGTTGATGGATCATGATGCGCGAATTCGGCAGCGAGAAACGCTTGCCTTTCGCGCCCGCGGCCAGCAGGAACGCCCCCATCGAGGCAGCAAGACCCGTACACAATGTCGACACATCCGGCTTAATGAACTGCATCGTATCGTAGATAGCCATGCCGGCGGAGACCGAACCGCCGGGAGAATTGATGTAAAGGGAAATATCCTTATCGGGATTTTCGCTTTCCAAGAACAACAACTGCGCGACGATCAGGTTGGCGCTGTGATCGTTGACCGGACCAACCAGAAAAATCACGCGTTCCTTCAGCAGGCGCGAGTAAATGTCATATGCACGCTCGCCGCGGCCGCTCTGTTCAATCACCATCGGCACCATACCGAGCATTTCGGTATCGAGCGCAGAGTTTCGAAACATTCCTGACATGTACTTTCCTTTTGGAGTACGTACCCGCAAATCAGGCGGATGCGTTGTTGCCCATCAATTCATCGAACGATACGGATTTCTCGGTAACCTTTGCTTTACCCAGGACGTAGTTAACGACGTTTTCTTCCAAAACAAGGGCTTCCACTTCTGCTAGGCGGCGACGGTCGCTGAAGTAGAACTTGATCACCTGTTGCGGATCCTCGTAGCTCTGCGCAAATTCTTCCACTTGAGCTTTCACCTGCTCGGGAGTTGCCTCCAGCTTGTTGGCCTTGACCACATCAGCCAAGATCAAACCGAGACGCACACGACGCTCCGCTTGCGCAGTAAACAGCTCAGGCGGGAACGGCACATCCTTGACATTCATGCCGCGCTGCGCCATATCCTGGCGAGCCATCTCAGACAGGCGTTCAACATCTTGATCCACCAAGGCCTTCGGGACGTCCAGCTCAGCCACCTTGATCAGCGCATTCATCACGCTGTCCTTGGTCTTGGCTTTGACGCGACCGCTCACCTCACGTTCCAGATTCGTCTTGATATCTTCGCGCATCTTGACCAGATCGCCGTCGGCGATACCGAGCGACTTGGCGAATTCGGCATCGACTTCCGGCATATGCGCCCATTCGATCTTCTTCATGGTGATCGTGAATTCGGCGGTTTTTCCTGCCACGTCCTTGCCGTGATAATCAGCCGGGAATGCGAGCGGGAAGGTCTTGGATTCGCCAACCTTCAAACCGATGGCTGCAGCTTCGAATTCCGGCAGCATGCGGCCTTCGCCCAGTACAAACGGATAATCCTCAGCCTTGCCACCCTGGAATTCGACGCCATCAATTTTGCCGATGAAATCAACGGTCACGCGATCACCATTCTGCGCGGACTGATCAGCACCACCGGTGCCGTGCTCGCCAGCTTCGCCCTTGACGTGATAATGCACGCGCTGCTTGCGGAGAATATCGATGGTCTTGTCGATCTCTGCATCGCTAACTTCGCTCTTAACCTTTTCAACTTCGGCGGTGGACAGATCACCGATCTTCACTTCCGGATAAACCTCGAAGGTCGCGTCAAATGCGACGACTCCGTCGTCCTTGCTCTCGCCTTCCTTCGGCTCGATTTTCGGATAGCCAGCAACACGCAAATTGTTCTCGCTCGCGGCCTCGTTGAATGCACGGCCAACCTTGTCGTTCAGCACCTCGGTTTCAACTTGGTAGCCGTACTGCTGCGCGACCATCTTCATCGGCACTTTGCCCGGACGGAAGCCCGGTGCTTTGGCGGTGCGAGCGCGGATCTTCAGGCGCTTTTCAACTTCCGCCTTGATGTCCGCCAGAGGAACGGTGATGGTGATACGGCGTTCGAGTTTTTCCAGGGTTTCGACTGCAGTTGCCATGTGAATCGTCCAAAAGTTTAAATATTCTGTGGTGCGAGGAGGGGGACTCGAACCCCCACACCATTGCTGGCGTCAGGACCTAAACCTGGTGCGTCTACCAATTTCGCCATCCTCGCGGGAATTTAGCATTGCTATTCGTGTTGATTTTGCACAAAAGCAAAGGGCGACCATGAAGTGAAATATTTGGTCGCCCTACAAAGCCCTTGTTAGTAGCTCTTCAACTTCAACCCGGCATTTTACTGGATTTTTCTACCGGGTGGCCCGATTTTTCAAGATTGGGAAATCATGGAATGACTGCCACCTCGGGCTCCGGTTTCCTGACACGGAACCATGCAGCGTACAGCGCCGGCAGGAACAACAGCGTCAATGCCGTGGCGATAATAAGACCACCCATGATTGCGACGGCCATCGGCCCCCAGAACACCGAGCGCGACAACGGAATCATTGCCAGCACCGCGGCGGCTGCAGTCAGGATGATCGGCCGGAAGCGACGCACCGCCGATTCCACGATTGCGTTCCATGGCGCCACGCCCTCGCCGATATCGTGTTCGATCTGGTCGATCAGGATCACCGAGTTCCGGATGATCATGCCGAACAGCGCGATCACGCCCAGTTGCGCGACGAAGCCGAACGGACGCTGCAGGACCAGCAGGGCCAGCGCCGCGCCAGCGATGCCGAGCGGTCCGGTCAGGAACACCAGCACCGCGCGTGAAAAACTGTGCAGCTGCAGCATCAGCAGCGTGAAGATGATGAAAATCACCAGCGGCACATTGGCAGCGATCGACTCCTGCGCCTTGCCACTGTCGGCCGCCACTCCTGCCAGTTCGATCTTGTAGCCGACCGGAAGCGCCGCACGCAGCTTGTCCAATTGCGGGCTGATCTGGCTGGACACGGTCGCGCCCTGGATGCCATCGACGACATCCGATTGCACGGTGATCGCCCATTCCCGGCGTTCGCGCCAGACTACGCCCGGCTCCCAGACGAACTGCGCGCGCGCCACCTGAGCCAAGGGCACGGCTTTGCCGCTTGCAGTCGGGATACTGGCTTCATTCAACGCGGTGATGGTCGAGCGCTCCTCCACCGGCTGGCGAATCACGATGTCGATCAGTTTGTTGTCGTCGCGATATTGACCGATCGTGGTTCCGGTCAGGATCGTATTTGCTGTACGCATCACGGTCTGCGAACTGACACCGAGCGCGCGCAGCTTGTCCTGATCCAGATCGAGGCGCAGAACCTTGATCGACTCGTTCCAGTTGTCGTTTACGCCAATAGCGTTCGGATTGGCGCGCATGATCTCCTTCACTTCGTCAGCGATCGCACGCACCTTGTCCACCTCGTAACCGGTCACCCGGAACTGCACTGGATACGGTACCGGCGGCCCGTTCGGCAGCAGCTTCACCCGGCCCCTGACCTCAGGGAAGTCGTGCTTGAATGCGTCGATGATCTTCAGACGCAGGATCTCGCGCGCCTTCAGGTCGGTCGGCAGCACCACGATTTGCGACACATTGGTTTGCGGGAAAATCTGGTCCAGCGGCAGATAGAAACGCGGGCTGCCGGTACCGACGTAGCTGGTGACGCTTTCAACACCATCCTGCTTGCGGATGAATGCCTCGAACTTCTTCGCCTGCGCTTCGGTTGCAGTGAACGCTGTACCTTCCGGCATCCACAATTCCACCATCAATTCCGGGCGACTGGAATCAGGGAAGAACTGCTGTTCGATGAAGCGGAAGCCGAATACGCCCAGCGCAAACATCACCAGCGTCAGCGCGATCGTGGTCTTGCGCCACTCAACGCACCAGTTCACCAGCGAACGGAATCGCGTATAGAACGGGCTATCGAACAGCTCATGATGGCCGTCTGCATTGGCAGCGGGTTTCACCTTCAAGAGCAGATAACCGATATAAGGCGTAAACAGCACCGCCACGAACCAGGAAATTATCAACGCGAGCGCGTTCACCGAAAACATCGAGAACGTGTATTCACCGGCAGCCGATTTCGCCAGGCCGATCGGCAAAAAGCCTGCGGCGGTAATCAGCGTACCGGTCAGCATCGGCATCGCGGTCGATGTGTAAGCGAAAGTCGCCGCATCGAAGCGGGAGAAACCCTCCTCCATCTTCCGCACCATCATTTCTACCGCGATGATGGCGTCATCCACCAGAAGACCGAGCGCAATAATCAGCGCACCTAGCGAAATCTTGTGCAGGTCGATATTGAATATCCGCATGAACAGGAACGTGACTGCCAGCACCAACGGAATCGTCAGCGCAACCACCAGGCCAGGCCAGATATCCAGCCTGAACGGCTTGGTATGCAGGCCGAGCGAAAGGAAGCTGACTGCGAGCACAATCAGCACCGCTTCGGTCAGCACCTTCAGGAATTCGTTGACAGAGGTGGCAACGGCCTTTGGCTGGTCGGAGACGCGCTCCAGTTCGATGCCGACCGGGAGCTTGTCCTTGATAGCGCCGACGGTTTTTTCGAGCTCGCGCCCCATGCGAATGATGTCGCCGCCCTTCTCCATCGAGATGCCGAGCCCGATCACTTCCTTGCCGTTGAAGCGCATCTTGTCCTGCGGCGGGTCCTTGTACTCACGTTTGACGGTAGCGAAATCACCAAGCCGGAAGGTGGTGTTGTTGGCACGCAGCTCAAGATTCTCCAGATCGGCAACCGACTGCATCGCACCGGTCACGCGCACCTGCAGGTTATCGGTTGGCGTCACCAGCACGCCTGTCGATTCGATGGTGTTTTGCGCATTGAGCTGGCCGACGATTGCATCGAACGGAATGCCGAGCTGCGCAAACTTTTTGTGCGAAAACTCGATATTGATCTTTTCATCCTGCACACCGAACAGCTCGACCTTGGAGACGGACGGCACCAGAAGCATCTGCTGGCGCACGAAATCAGCATAGTCCTTGACTTCGGCATAGGTGAACCCGTCGCCCGACAGCGCAAAAATCGAGCCGTAGGTATCGCCGAATTCATCGTTGAAGAACGGGCCGATCACGCCCGCAGGCAAGGTGCCGCGGATATCGCCTATCTTTTTCCTGACCTGATACCAGGCGGCTGGCGTTTCCTTCGGCGGCGTCGATTCGCGCAACTGGAGAATGATGAGCGTTTCGCCCGGCTTGGAATAGCTGCGGATCTTGTCGATGTACGGCGTTTCCTGCAGCTTCTTTTCCAGCTTGTCGGTCACCTGCTCGGCCATCTGCAACGCAGTCGCACCCGGCCAGATGGCGCGCACCACCATTGCCCGGAAGGTGAACGGCGGATCCTCGTCCTGTCCCAGACGGCTGTAGCTGAGCACGCCGCCGATCAGCAGCGCGACGATCAGGTAACGAGTGAGAGGAATGTGTTCGAGGGCCCAGCGAGACAGATTGAAGCCGCCCCTCATTTGGCCGCCCCCGCAACGACGCCCGCCCGGGCGGATTGCTGCACGGCGTCTTTTGCCGCCGTTTTCGCGTCGTCACCGACAGGGAGATCTTCACCCAGGATCTTTACCTTCTGGCCCGGCTTCAACAGATTGACACCGGCCGTGACAACGGTCTGCCCCGGCGAAACGCCGCCGGCGACCAGTATGTCGTTGCCTGCCATCCCCGCGATCTGAACCGGAACCGGTTTTACGGCGCCGTTCTCCACCAGCCATACCGAGGTCGCCGACTTCTGTTGCAACAGTGCGGTCAGCGGCAGCCTGATCATCGCATCCGGGGTCTTGACTGCGAAGGCAACATAGGCGGTCATGCCTAGCTTGACGCCTTCGGGCGCGTTCGGAATCGATATCTTCGCGGTATAAGTACGTGTGGCGGGGTCGGCGACCGGCGACAGTTCCCGTATCTTGCCGGGGAAACTCTCATCCGGCCGGGCCCAGGTCCGCACGCGCACATCGCTGATGCGGCGCAGCGTATCGACCTTGCCCTCGGGGATGCCGATCACAATCTCTTTTTCACCGGCTTGCGCCACGCGCACGACGGGAGTGCCTG
>JAEZVM010000050.1 GCA_023420795.1 Pseudomonadota bacterium | reverse complement strand
TGGCATGTTCCGGGTAATAGCTGATGCCGATCGAAGGCGAAAGGGATAACTCCAGCGTATCGATGAGGATCGGTCGCCTGATGCTTTCCACCACATGCCGCGCAACGACTGCTGCCAAGTGCAGGTCCGGCGTGAGATGGGAAAGGATGATGATGAACTCATCGCCGCCGAGGCGCCCGACCAGATCCTCCTTGCGCGTGCAGGCGATGAGCCGCGCGCTCACCTCTTGCAGCACGCGGTCGCCTACTTCGTGTCCGTAGATGTCGTTGATTGGCTTGAAGCGGTCGAGGTCGATGAACAGCAGTGCGCCTTGTCCATGATTGCGCTGCGCAGCCGCAAGCAGGTGGTTGCCATATTCAAATACAAGCGCCCGGTTCGGCAAACCCGTCAATGGATCGTGCAGCGCCGCTTCGCGCACCCGTTGTTCCGCCAGCTTGCGGACATGGACGTCGGTATGAGTTCCGACCAGGCGTGTCGCTTTTCCGGACCGATCGCGGGCAGCGGCAGTCCCCTGACAGAGAATCCAGTGCCAGTTGCCGTTCTGGGCGCGAAAGCGCACTTCGGTGGAGTAAGCCTCTCGCCTGCCGGCGATGACCTCATTGAACATCTCCTTCACGCCATGCCTGTCCTCATCATGCATGTGCGAGAACCATTGTTCCAGCGTGCCCAGATTCATCGGGTCGTAGCCCAGCATGGTAAAGAGCAGCTCGTCCGCGGGAAGAAGTCTTCCAGTGGCCACGTCGATCTCCCATACAGCGGTATCTGCCGCCTTCAGGGCGAGGGAAAGCCGTGACTCGCTTTCTCTCAACTGCTGTTCGGCAATCACGCTCTCGGTGACATCCTCGGTGGCGAGGATGATGCCGCCGACCGCACCGCTATCGTCGCGCCACGGCCAGATTTCCCACCTTACCCATTGCACTGTTCCGTCCGAACGCTCGAAACGGTCTGCATCGGCACGCAACACTTCACCCGCGAGGCCGCGGCGATACGCGTCATGCCAGGTTTCTGGAAGGTCTGGAACCAGTTCGTAATGGGATGCGCCGATGATCTCCTTGTCATCGAGCCGGTACTCCTTGCACCAGCGTGCGCTGGCAGCCAGGTAGCGCATATTGCGGTCAAGCACGGCAATGGCCGCCGGCGCATGCTCGGTAAGGGTTTGAAGGCGGGTTTCGCTCTGGCGCAGCGCCTTGCTGCGCTCGGTCAGATCTTTTTCCCGCGCTTCTAGGGCGGCAGTCCGCTCTGTCAGTAGTCGGGCCGCCTCTCCCATGGCCTTTGTGACCTCGGCGGCTTCCCTGATCTCCACGTGCGGCAAAGGTGCTTCTTTTCCTAACCCGAGTGCCAATGCCGGCGTGACGAGCGCCTGGAATGAACTCGCTATTCTTCTGCTGATTGCTTGCGCCAGCCAGAGGCCGATAGCGAAGAGACCGGCGATGCCCAAGGCCAGGAGTGAGAACTGATAACCCGTCCCGATTGGCAAATTTTCCTTTGGAATGTTGACCGCCACTCGCCAATTGGTCATGGGAGACTTGGCATAGGCCGTAAAGACGCTTGCCCCATCTTTCATGACCGCGTCGAAATGACCTTCGTTGGCCTTCATGAGCTCGCGAAAGTAATTTTCCGCAGGCTTTTGCCCGATGAACCGATCTGCCGAACGGCTACGTGCCGCAATGGTCCCGTTTCCGTCGAAAACCGTCGCTACCCAACCGCTCGGCAAACGCTGGTCGTTGAGTATGCTGTTGATTTGTTCGGCCTCGATGCTGACTGTCAGGGCATAAATGACTTTACTGTCGGAGAAAATCGGCATCCCGACTGCCATCAGAGGCTGGCCGGTAATGGCGCTGGTGAATATCCGGGAAACGACGGGCTTGCGTGTCTCGAACACCTGTCGAACCAGTTCGGGATTGCCATTCATCGGCAACGGGCTGCCGAATTCCGTTGCGGTGTTGACGACAAGTTGTCCCGAGGCGTTCGATAAAGCGATCGTCGATCCCAGCCCTCCCTCAACAAGGGTTCGCCGTGCCCTTTCATGGAACTCAGCCAGGTTTCCGTCCGAAATGGTGCCAGCTGTGGCAAGCCCTTGTCCTAATCGCTGCAGTCCGAGGATCTGAATGTCAACGGCCTGAACTAGGGCGCGGGCAGTCTGGAGCGTATCCCTTTCAAGCTGCGCCCGGCTCTGTTGGTACTGATACGCGAGCAAAATGATGGCGCCCGTGATTCCCGGAATCAGGCAACCAAGTACCAGCCATAGTAAAAATGTTCTTACCGGACGCTGGCCGATATTGGGTGAGTGGGGCTTCAGGACTTGTGCAGGTCGCCACATCGATCAGGGTTTAACGAGTTGCAATGGTGTATTCCCCCGTTGGACTCGACCCCAGTCAAATAGATTCTTTGCGCCCTCGATTTCGATATAACCGATGGATTTGCGTGGAATGTGACTGAAACGCGCGTGCGCGTTTGATTGCAGCCCGGCCCGGCGAATGCGATTGCTCCGCCGGGCCGTCGGCATCAATAGAAGGTTGGGAACATCTTCACCCATCCATCGCCTTGCGAGTTGGTGCTGTGGCTGTCGTTCGAGGCATACTGGGTTGCATAGGAATCGACCTGGATGTTGGCCGGGCCGCCAAAGTACGAGCCGTTGCCGACGGTGACCGGCGCAAACATCGCTTGCGTGTTGAGTTGGCTGGTGCCGTTGGCCTGGTTAGCCAGGCCGCCGCGCACGGACGCCATTGCCTTGCGGTCGAGTTCTGCAGTAACGGACAGGTCTTTGATGGTCAGAGTGGATTTCATTAAAGTTCTCCTGAAAAGTGGGTTGGTTGGCGAGCTGTTTTGTCGGGCTCGACAGACATATCGCAGGGACTGTGCCAGCGCCCTGCATGCACGGGGAGACATTGTCCAAGCTATTGAATTGGTGGAGAAATTTTCGATCCGCCACGCGTGTTGTGGCATAAATCTCTATGCGCGCAAGACAGCCATATGATGGCTCGAACCCGACATGCCTTGCACCTTTGTTCGGTGGAGTGCAACACATTAGGGAAAGCACGCAACGCGCGCCCCGCCAATGTAAATCCTGATTGATGGAAAGAAGGAGCGCGATAAAATCACGACCTTGGACAACCGTATTCCGTCTGAAGGGTGCCGCCAAACAGGGCAAGGTCAGACCAGATTGCATTTACTTACATGCTAGAACTCAGAACACAAGGCATCCTGAACCTGGAGACCAGGATCCCGGCCCCCGTTGTCGCGATTGCTATCGCTGGCATCATGAAGCTGTACGCGCACATCGCCCAGATATCGCTCGAC
>JAEZVM010000374.1 GCA_023420795.1 Pseudomonadota bacterium | reverse complement strand
ATGACGACGCGGTTTTTCAGCGTGGTGAAGCCGAGGTCAAGCGGGGCGAGCAGGTGAGGGTAGGTCTGTGTTGTCATTTTTCTATGCGGTCGTTGTGCGTGAGGGCGACGAAGAATCGCGCCAGTCTAATGGATGCGGTAGCGTTTTTCGTAGTGGTATCGCACTAATCATGCAGCCCTTCCATTCCGGGCGAGCTACGAGATTCCTGCCTAAGCCCGGAATGACAAAGCGGGACAAGTGATGCGATTGGCGGCGATCCGTTCTATCATCGCGCGACTGCAACCCGCGCCATGCAAAGGAAACGACATGCCGAAATTCGCCGCCAATCTTTCATTGATGTTCAACGAAGTGCCATTCCTCGAACGCTTCGCAGCCGCAGCTGACGCGGGTTTCCAGGCGGTCGAGTTCCTGTTCCCGTATGAATACAGCGCACAGGAAATTGCTGCGCGGCTGAAGGAAAGTAATCTGCGCAATGTGCTGTTCAACATGCCGCCCGGCGATTGGGCTTCGGGCGAGCGCGGCATGGCATCGCTGCCGGGCAGAGAAGGGGAATTCAGGGAGGGGGTGACGAGGGCGCTCGGTT
Organism: Pseudomonadota bacterium; assembly: GCA_023420795.1. Lineage (GTDB taxonomy): Bacteria > Pseudomonadota > Gammaproteobacteria > Burkholderiales > Burkholderiaceae_D > Noviherbaspirillum. The sequence continues at coordinate 2,224 of JAEZVM010000374.1, read as the reverse complement.
ATGCGCAGGTGCTCGGCACGCCGCGCCTGCATGCAATGGCGGGACTGCTGCCGCCGGGCGCGGATGTGGCTGCGCACCGCGCCACCTTCATCGCCAACCTGCGCCATGCATGCGTGGAAGCGGCACGGCAAGGCATCACCGTGTTGATCGAGCCGATCAACAGGCGCGACATGCCGGGTTACTTCCTTAACACGCAGGCCGATGCGCATGCGATCCGCGAGGAGGTCGGGGCGGACAATCTGAAGGTGCAGATGGACTTCTATCATGTGCAGATCATGGAGGGCGACATCGCGATGAAGTTGCGGCGCTACCTGCCGCATATCGGTCACATCCAGATCGCCGGCGTACCGGAGCGGCATGAGCCTGACAGCGGCGAGGTGAACTATCCGTGGTTGTTCCGCCTGCTCGATGAGCTTGGCTACGAGGGTTGGCTGGGTTGCGAATACCGGCCGCGTAAAGGGACGGTGGAAGGGCTGGGATGGATGAGTGCGGTTTGAAACACTCCCTCTCCTGTCATTCCGAACGAACGTGAGGAATTCCGGTGTGCCAGGAGGGCAGACGAGTGAGCCGCGCGAGATCCCTCACGTCCGTTAGGGATGACAGGCCGTCAGCCATTCTCACGCATGAAATTGCTCCGCCGGCAGCGGCCGGCTGAACAGATTGCCCTGATAGAAATGGCAGCCGTTCTCCGCGAGAAAGCTGCGCTGCCCCTCGGTTTCCACGCCCTCCGCGATCACGTCCAGTCCCAGTGTCTGTCCCAGTGCGACGATGGTGCGCGCGATTGCCGCGTCGTTTGCGTCATGCAGCACATCCTTCACGAAGGACTGATCGATTTTCAGCTGATCCAGCGGCAGCCGCTTCAGATATGCCAGCGAGGAATATCCGGTTCCAAAATCGTCCAGCGAAAAACCGATGCCATGCGACTTCAGGGTGCTCATCTTGGCGATGGTATCGTCCAGATTTTCCAGTAACACGCTTTCGGTCAATTCCAGCTTCAGGTTGTGCGGATTGGCGCCGGAGCTGTCGATCACCGCCAGCGCCTGTTTCACGAAATCGGGATGGCGGAACTGGCGCGCGCTGACATTGACGGCCACATTCAGCGTTTCTCCCGCCGGCTGCGTTGACCATGCCACCAGCTGCGCGCAGGCTGTCTCCAGCACCCACTGGCCAAGCCGCGTGATCAGGCCGGTCTCCTCCGCCAGCGCGATGAAGGTGCCGGGGTAGATCATGCCGCGCTGCGGATGCATCCAGCGAATCAGGGCTTCGGCGCCGGTCACTTTCCCGTGGCCGTCCGTTTGCGGCTGGTAGTGCAGCACGAAATCCTGTTGCTGCAGGCTGCGCCTCAAGTCCCTTTCCAGCGCGACGCGAGCGTTGACGGCTGCCTGCATCTGCGGGTCGAAGAAGCGGATGGTATTGCGCCCCGATGCCTTGGCCTGATACATCGCCAGATCGGCGCGCTTGAGCAATTCATCGACATCGCTGCGCTCGCTGTCGAACAGCGCCACGCCGATGCTGGGCGAGCTGTGGTAATCGTTGTCGCCGAGGCGGAACGGTTCGTGAAAGCTGCCCAGTGCCTTTTCGGCGACCAGCTCCGCCTGCGCCGCCGCGTCCCACTGGTTGTCGCTCAGGTCTTCCAGCATGATGACGAATTCATCGCCGCCGAGGCGGGCGACGGTGTTGCTCTTTCTGACGCACGCTTCCAGCCGCCGGGCGATCTGCTTCAGCAGCAGGTCGCCGCTGTCGTGCCCGAGCGTGTCGTTCAGGCTCTTGAAATTGTCCAGGTCAATGAACAGCAGTGCACCCATGTGGCCGTTGCGCGCAGCCACGTCCAGCGCATGGCGCAGCCGGTCCATCAGCAGGCGCCGGTTGGGCAGGCGCGTCAGCGGATCGTAGAAGGCGAGGCGCTCGATTTCCCGCTCCGCCGCCTTGCGCTGCGTGACATCGCGCTGGATTGCGGCGAAATGTGTGACCTTCCCCGTCGCATCTGCGACAGGGACGATATTGATCTCGGTCCAGAATTGCTTGCCGCTGTTTGTGTAATTGATGATCTCGGCTACTACCGGCATTTTCCTTTCGAGCGCGACACGTATCCGGTGAAGTTCCTCGCGCTGCGTCTTGGGACCCTGCAGCATTCGCGGCGATCTGCCCAGCACTTCGTCGCTTGAATAGCCGGTATGCTGTTCGAACGCATTGTTGACGAAGACGATGCGCGGCCCGGGTTCGT
>JAEZVM010000289.1 GCA_023420795.1 Pseudomonadota bacterium | reverse complement strand
TGATCGCCGCAAGGATTTCATCGAAATGCTGCTCGTCGCCGTTTTCGATGCATGCGCGTACCAGTTGCCGCTGCTCCGGCGAACCGTGCTGCATCAGATAAATCAGGGGGAGGGTGGGTTTGCCCTCGCGCAGATCGTCGCCGACATTCTTGCCGATGTCGGAGGCGTTGCCTGAGTAATCCAGAACATCGTCGATCAGCTGGAAGGCCGTTCCGAGCGAGCGACCGTACTCGGCGGCGGCCTCGATCTCGTCGTCGGATGCGCCTGCAACCAGAGCGCCGAGCTGGGCAGCGGCTTCAAAGAGTTTTGCTGTCTTGGAGCGGATTACCTGCAGATACCGCTCTTCGGTTACATCGGGGTCGTGCATGTTCAGCAGTTGCAGGACCTCGCCCTCGGCGATGACGTTGGTTGCATCCGCGAGGATCTGCATCACGCGCATGTCGCCGACGGATACCATCATCTGGAATGCTCTCGAATAGAGGAAGTCACCCACCAGAACGGATGCGGCATTGCCGAACAGAGCATTCGCAGTCTGCCGTCCGCGCCGCATCGAGGATTCATCCACCACGTCGTCATGCAGGAGCGTTGCGGTGTGAATGAACTCGACCACTGCCGCCAGATCGTGGTGATGGCTGCCGCGATAACTGTATGCGTTTGCCATCAGCAGCACCAGTACCGGCCGGATCCGCTTGCCACCAGCGCTGATGATGTACTCGGCGATCTGATTTACCAGCGGGACTTCAGAGTGCAATTGCCGCCGGATGGTCGCATTGACGGCCTCCATATCGGCGGCGATTGACTGGATGAGGGCATTCTGGGCGGTGGACTGAAGTGCGGCAGACAAGATGAAACCTGCAAGATCGGGAAATCGAAGATTATACGATGACTAACCCGCTTGGCTGGTATCGCGTATCGGCAAGGTCATAAGTGATTTCCCCAATCCGGTCCGGATTGGGCAGGTGCAAATGGATTTTGACTGTGCACTTAAGTCTATGTATAATTTGAGGTTTTCTCGATTGCGGTGAGGTTGTCGCGGTCCTGAAGAAAATTTCATTAACATTCGATGAGGTTTCACATGTACGCGGTCATAAAAACTGGCGGCAAACAATACAAGGTTGCTGCTGGCGAAAAACTCAAAGTAGAACAGATACCGGCTGACATTGGTTCCGAAATCACTCTCGATCAAGTGCTCGCAGTGGGCGCTGGCGACAGCATCAAGTTCGGTGCTCCGCTGGTCGAAGGTGCCAAGGTCCAGGCAACGGTAGTGGCGCACGGTCGCCACGATAAGGTCAAAATTTTTAAGATGCGCCGCCGCAAGCACTACCAGAAGCGTCAAGGCCATCGCCAAAATTACACCGAATTGCAAATCGTCTCGATCAACGCTTAATTGTTGATAGAGCTAACCGGATACCAAGGAGTCTCTAAATGGCACACAAAAAAGGCGGCGGCACTACGCGCAACGGCCGCGATTCCGAGTCGAAACGACTGGGCGTCAAGGTTTACGGTGGCCAGGCCATCAATGCAGGCGGCATCATCATTCGCCAGCGCGGCACTCGCGTTCATGCTGGCGAGAACGTCGGCATGGGCAAGGACCACACCCTGTTCGCCCTGATCGACGGCAAGGTGCAGTTCACGACCAAGGGCGCATTGAAGCGTCATACCGTTACCGTCGTCCCGGCATAATCCGGCAAGCGACTGGACAAGGCGTAAGCCTCCCATCAAAAGGCTCTGCCGAAGGTAGGGCCTTTTTAGTTTTCAGCGGCAAAAAATATGAAGTTTATCGACGAAGCAAAAATTGAAGTGATTGCTGGAGACGGCGGTAACGGCGTCGCGTCGTTTTGCCGTGAGAAGTTCCGGCCATTCGGCGGGCCAGATGGCGGCGACGGCGGCAAGGGCGGCAGCATCCTGGCCATTGCCGACCGTAATATCAACACCCTGGTCGATTACCGCTATTCCAAGATGCACAAGGCGCGCGACGGCGAAAATGGGCGCGGCTCCGATTGCTATGGCAAGGGGGCCGATGATGTCACCTTGCGCATGCCGGTCGGTACGCTGATCACCGATTTCGAGAGCGGCGAAATCATCGCCGACCTGACCGAGCATGGACAGGTGGCGCTGCTCGCAAAGGGCGGGGAAGGCGGCTGGGGCAACATTCATTTCAAGTCTTCGACCAATAGGGCGCCGCGCCAGAAAACCGATGGCAAGCCCGGAGAGCGGCGCGAACTGAAACTGGAATTGAAGGTGCTGGCCGATGTCGGCCTGCTGGGCATGCCGAATGCCGGTAAATCGACCTTCATCACCGCAGTGTCGAATGCGCGTCCGAAGGTTGCCGATTACCCGTTTACTACGCTGCATCCGAATCTCGGAGTGGTGCGCGTCAGCCATGAAAAGAGTTTCGTGATCGCTGATATCCCTGGCTTGATCGAGGGCGCAGCGGAGGGCGCTGGCTTGGGACATCAGTTCCTGCGCCACTTGCAGCGTACCCGCTTGTTATTGCACATCGTCGATTTGGCCCCGTTTGACAGTGCGGTCGATCCGGTGAAGGAAGCGAAGGCCATCGTCAAGGAGTTGAAGAAATACGATGAGTCGTTGTTTGACAAGCCGCGCTGGCTGGTGTTGAACAAGCTGGATATGGTGCCGGAAGAAGAGCGCAAGAAACGGATCAAGGATTTCGTCAAGCGCTTCGGCTGGAAAGGTCCGGTATTCGAAATCTCCGCTTTGACGCGTGAAGGTTGCGAAGACCTGGTTACCACAATCTACGATTATCTTGCCGAACAGCGCCAGCATGAGCATCGTGCAGAGGAAACGCAGATGGTCGAAGAGGCGCGCGGCATCACTTCGATCGATCCGGATGATCCCCGCTTCAAGGTGATCGAATAAATCAGGATGCGGGCGCTTCGCCCGTTACGCATTGCGGCACTTGCGCGATGCATGTGTCAGGACTGGAGCGGAATACAATAACGCATGAACTCCGTCATTCAAAAAGCCAAACGCGTCGTCGTCAAAGTCGGTTCCTCGCTCGTGACCAATGATGGCAAGGGCCTCGATACCGCCGCCATCGCCAAGTGGGCCGAGCAGATCGCGCAACTGCGCGTGCAGGGAAAACAGGTGGTGCTGGTCAGTTCCGGCGCGATTGCCGAGGGGATGCAGCGGCTCGGTTTCGAAAAGCGCCCCACGGGCGTGCATGAGCTGCAGGCCTGTGCGGCGGTTGGACAAATGGGGCTGGCGCAGATTTATGAAACCAGTTTCCGCCTGCACAATCTGCGCACTGCGCAGGTGCTGCTGACGCATGCCGACCTTGCCGACCGCGAGCGGTATCTGAATGCGCGCTCGACGCTGTTTACACTCCTGCATCTTGGTGTCGTCCCGATCATCAACGAGAACGACACCGTGGTTACGGATGAGATCAAGTTCGGCGACAACGATACATTGGGCGCATTGGTTGCCAACCTGATCGAGGGCGACGCACTCATCATCCTTACCGACCAGAAGGGGCTGTATACCGCAGATCCGCGCAAAAATCCGGATGCCGAATTTGTCCACGAGGCCAAGGCGGGCGACCCGGCTCTCGAATCGATGGCCGGTGGTGCCGGGACTGGTATTGGCCGTGGCGGCATGCTGACCAAGATCCTGGCGGCCAAGCGGGCGGCGACGTCGGGTGCGCACACTGTGATCGCGTGGGGGCGCGAGGAGCGGGTGCTTACGCGCCTCGCAGCCGGAGAGGTAATCGGCACGCAGCTTGTTGCGCAGACTGCGCAACTGACCGCGCGCAAGCAATGGATGGCGGACCATCTGCAGACCGCCGGCAAGGTAGTGTTGGACGCCGGCGCAGTGCAAAAGCTGATTGCCGAGGGCAAGTCCCTGCTGCCGATTGGTGTGGTTGAAGTCTCCGGTGAGTTCGGTCGCGGCGATGTGATTACCTGCAGCGATGAGGCCGGGCGCGCGATCGCGCGCGGAATGAGCAACTATTCGAGTTCGGAAGCGCGCCGCATCATGCGCCGCTCATCAACCGAAATTCTCTCTATTCTCGGCTTCGTGGAAGAACCGGAACTGATCCATCGCGACAATATGGTTCTGCTCTGACCGGCAGACGTTGCTGGCGCCGGAATCAATACGGTTTCAACGTTCTGTTATAGCGGATCCGCTTGACCATTTCCTCGGCTGTACCAGCTACCGTCTTTTCCTGGCAAAAGTAATCCTTGGCCAGTGCGGCATGATAGCCGTTCGCTGCCTGGAAATTGATGGGTTCCCATTGGTCTCTCCGCGAGCGCGACCAGGTTCCGTTCTGCTGGCCGAATGCATAGAGCTTTCTCTCGAAGGACTCGCAGCGGATGCCTTCATAGCTGACGTTCCGCGCGCCGCCTTCGCTGGTTGAGACCAGGGTGTAGCGGATCACGCCATCGGTGCCGACCGATACCGATTCAGCATCTATCGTGAAGTTCTGCGTGGAAGTCGCGCTGACATTAAAGGGCAGCAGATTTTCTGCCTTGGGCTGGGCAGGAAGCTGGATCGCGATCTCCTGCCATGGCTTGTCCTTGTCGTCGAAATCCTCCTCGAACTGCGACTGCGCCATGGCTGCGGCGCTTCCCGCGAACAGGGATGCAGCGAGCACGGCCATGCCAGTGCGCCGCATGCACTGTTCTATTGCCTTGTCTGTCATCGATGCGATTTTCGTCTGCATGAGATCGTCAGTCTTCATTCTTGGGTTGTGTCGCGGGCTGGCTCGCCGGGGTGGCGGTCTTTCCGACATGGCTCTGACGCAAATAACGTCCGCCATGGCGATGCTGGCCTCCATGCGACGTCCGGGTCAGGAAGCGTGAGAGTTCCTGCAAGGCTTTTTGATACACATCGCGCTTGAATTCGATGACGACATCCAGCGGTACCCAGTAGTCATGCCAGCGCCAGGCGTCGAATTCCGGATGATCGGTGCCGCGCAGGTTGATGTCGCAGTCGCGGCCGATCATGCGCAGCAGGAACCAGATCTGTT
>JAEZVM010000331.1 GCA_023420795.1 Pseudomonadota bacterium | reverse complement strand
ATTACCAATTCAGCTATGGAGTCGCAATAATTGCATTCGGATGTTATTAGGAGAACGATTTTTTTTGCATTTCTATAGAACGGTTCCGACTATGAGGCCCATTCAAATTCGCCTAAGGATGTCGTTTATTGCCGCTTCTCACTGCAAAAAGGCGTGAACCCGCAAATGATTTGATGCCCTGCCGGCTCCGCCCGTCATTTCACGAAATCAGGCTGTGGCTATCAAGGTCGTATCGTTCGCCAGCAATTTCAGTAGGGCGAGTCCGTATTCCCAGTCGCCCAGGTTCGACTCGGCATTGATATGGCCGAGCGCGCCTACATTGATGAAGCCGCTGCGCCAGGTGTCGGCCCAGTTGGCCGCTCGCCGCGCCTCCATCCACGGATCGTTCATGCTGCCGACCACCAATGAAGGACGGGATAGCCGCCGCACTCGCATCTGCTGACCAATGCCGAACTTATCCGGGTCCGCCGGTGCGACCAGCAGCGCGCCGGCAAGCTGCGGCATGCCGGCGGAAGCAGCATGCACGCTGGCGAGGCAGCCGAAGCTGTGGGCAACCAGCAGCGTCGGCCGGACGGACCGGCGCAATGCCTCCTCGACGCGCCCGGACCATGCCTGAATGTCCGGCACATCCCATCGCGCCTGCTCCACCCGTTCGAACCAAGGATGCAGTTGCTGCCAGCGCGTCTGCCAATGATCCGGCCCGCTGCCATGCAGGCCGGGGACGATCAGTACACGAAAACTACTGAAGTCGCCGTTTCGCATGTCAGGCCGCTCCGGCATGAATAGGGACGCTCTCATTACCTGCAAGCAGATGCGCCCGCATTTTGCCACCGCCCAGCGAAGCAGGGGGCAGGCCCCACAGGAACCCCTGCGCATGAATCGTGTGTCCGCTGACGGCGGCAATACGGTTGAGCGTATTGAGAGTGCCTGTGTTTTCTACGCGCTTGAAGATCACGCCGACATTCCGGGCAGCGCATTTTTCCAGCAACCGCAACACCGCTTCCTCCTGCACGCCATGGCGCGTATCGACCTTGACGACTTCCGGGCGCACCCGCTCGACCAGCGTCAGCGCCTCCTCCGCACTCATCGCGTTCAGAGCGATGCGAAAGCCGTTGCGCCGATAGTTGTCCGTAACGTAATTCACCAGCCAGCCTTGATGCTCCACCACTACCGGCAACTGCAACACGATACGGTCCTGCGGCAAATCGAGCATGTTCAGGATGCGGCTGAACGCGGTGCCATGATTACCCTCCACCGCTGCCAGCAGACGCGCATGCACGCTCAAGTACAGATCACCCTCCACCGCTTCCGGCTGCCTGAAGAAATTGACCGAGTGCAGGATGCGGCACAGACGATCAAGCTCGACCGACTCATCGTCGTTGGCCGCATGATCGAGCAACTTCCACAGGTACAGCCCCTGATCGCTGCCGGAATGGCTGCGCGCAAAGCCTTCGTGGCCGATGATGTTTCCCGACTCCAGATCGCGAATCGGCTGAAATGCACTCGTCAGCGTCGAATTGAAGAAACGCCCCTGCGCGTATCCATCGGCGTTCAGCCAGACACGGGTGCCGGCTTGCGGGGTGCTGTAGAGATGAGAGAGGTATTGCTGCAAGCCGGGGAACGACATGATGCCTCCGATTACTTCCGGCCCGGCTGGTACACCTGATCGAAGGTGCCGCCGTCGGCAAAGTGGGTTTTCTGCGCCACGCTCCAGCCGCCGAATAATTCATCGATGGTGAACAGCTTTACCTTCGGGAATTGCGCCGCATATTTCTTCGCCACCCTGTCGGAAATCGGCCGATAGTAATTCTGCGCCGCGATCTCCTGACCTTCATCGGTGTACAGATACTGCAGGTAGGCTTCCGCCGCCTTGCGCGTGCCCTTCTTGTCGACCACCTTGTCCACCACCGCAACCGGCGGCTCAGCCAAGATACTCAGCGTCGGCGCCACCACTTCAAACTTGTCCGGGCCGAGTTCCTTGATCGCCAGGATCGCCTCGTTTTCCCAGGCCAGCAGCACGTCGCCGATGCCACGTTCGACGAAGGTGGTGGTGGAGCCGCGCGCGCCGGAATCTAGTACCGGCACATTCTTGAATATCTTGCTGACGAATTCCTTCGCGCTCGCATCATTGCCGCCCGGCTGTTTCAGCGCATAGCCCCAGGCGGCGAGATAGTTCCAACGCGCGCCGCCCGAGGTCTTCGGGTTCGGTGTGATAACGGACACGCCCGGCTTGGCCAGGTCGCTCCAATCCTTGATGCCCTTCGGATTACCCTTGCGGACCAGGAACACGATGGTCGAGGTATACGGCGCGCTATTGTGCGGCAAGCGCTTCTGCCAGTCCTTTGCCAGCAGGCCACGTTCGGCGATCGCATCGATGTCGTAAGCCAGCGCCAGCGTGACGATATCGGCATCGAGTCCGTCGATCACCGAGCGCGCCTGCTTGCCAGAGCCGCCGTGCGACTGGCGCACGGTCACGTTATCGCCCGCCTTCGACTTCCATTGTGCGGCGAACGCCTTGTTGAAGTCCTGATAGAGCTCGCGTGTCGGGTCATACGATACATTGAGCAGCGCAGCATCGGCGGCATATGCTGCCGGCGCAGCGAGTGCAAGAATCAAAGCCGACCGGATGAATTTCTGTAGCAACATCTGTGTTCTCCCTCATGACGAGTCTGGTTTCGAAGAACACAGGTTAAATAACCACCCGGAGGAAGCGAACGAATTCTTTTATCGTTTCTTATGCGGATCGCGCATAACAAAA
>JAEZVM010000255.1 GCA_023420795.1 Pseudomonadota bacterium | reverse complement strand
CGCCGACGACAAGGTCAGCGGCGGCAAGCTGGCCGGCGATGTGAAGCTGGTCGAAGGCGCGCGCAACATCGCGGCCATCTTCAGCGTGCCGGCCTTCGAGGGCTCGCCGCAGGCATTCAAGCTGCCTGCAATCGCCGTCGAGGCGGCGATCCGTGATACGAATCTGGATGCGAAGGCAAAACTGTCCGGTGCATTGAACGGCGACATCGACAAGCTGCTGTTCACTTCGCCGCAACTGGCGTTGACGCTGTCGGGCAAGCAGGGTGCGACAGCGCTCAACGGCTCGTTCTCCACGCCGCTGACGATCAACCTGCAGAAGCAGATGATCGAAATGCCGAAGCTGGCAGCCGACGTCACACTGCCCAATCCCGGCGGCGGCACGCTCGCGTTCAAGGCGGGCGGCAATGCCAGCGCCAATCTCGACAAGCAAAACGCATCGATTGCGCTCAAGGGCAGCCTCGACCAGAGCGCATTCGATGTGAAGCTCGGCCTGAGTGATTTATCGCCGATGGCGTATACCTTTGATATCGGCATCGACCAGATCGATCTCGACCGTTACCGGGCCAAAGGGGCGGAAGTCGGCAAGGCGCCCGCGAAACAGGAAGACAAGCAGGAAGGCAAGGCGGCGGAACAGCCGATGGATCTGTCCGCGTTGAAGGATCTGCGCGCCAACGGCAGCGTGCGCGTCGCCGCGCTGAAGGCCGCCAACATCAAGATGTCGAACGTGCGCTTCGATCTGCGCGCCGCCGGCGGCAAGCTCGATGTGAACCCGCTTGCCGCCAGCCTGTACGGCGGCAGCGCAAGCGGTTCGCTGTCGGCCACGGCGGACAATCGCTTCGCGGTGAAGCAGAACCTCACCGGCATCAACATCGGCCCGCTGCTGCAGGATGCGCTTGGCAAGGCGCAGATCGAAGGGCGCGGCAATGTGCAGCTCGATGTGACGGCGAGCGGTGCGACCTTCGAACAGATCAAGAGGCAGCTGGACGGCAGCGCGCGCATGGAACTGCGTGACGGCGCGATTCGCGGCATCAACATCGCGCAGGCGATACGCAATGCGAAGGCGAAGATCGGCGAGATAAGGGGCAAGCAGCCGGAACAGACGGGCACTGCATCGGCCAATGAAAAGACCGACTTCAGCGAAATGAGCGCGAGCTTCCGCATCACCAACGGCGTCGCGCGCAACGACGACCTGAACATCAAGTCGCCGCTGGTGCGTATCGGCGGTTCCGGCGAGATTAACCTCGGTGCAGACCGGCTCGACTATCTGGTGAAGGCGACGGTGGTTTCGACATTGAAGGGACAGGGCGGGCCGGAGCTGGAAGCGCTCAAGGGCCTGACGATACCGGTGCGGCTGTCAGGGCCGTTTGCGTCGATAGGCTGGCGCATCGATTTTGCCGGCATGGTGGGCGAAATGGCGAAGCAGAAGATCGAAGAGAAGCGGGAAGAAGTGAAAGAGAAAGTGCAGAAGAAACTGCAGGAGCAGCTGAAGGGATTGCTCGGAAAATAAGCATTTATGCTGCCATTGTTTTCGACGTGGAAAACAATGTGCCTGCTGCAAGTATTGATGCAAGGCGGTTTGCGCAGTTTCTATTGATGGCGTGCTGCGATCAGATATAAATGAAGGCCTCACAGGCTGCAGCCTGTGAGGCCTTCATTTTCCTGAACATGCGCAAAGGCAAGGAGTAATGGCCGGCATCCGAACCGAAACTCCCATGCAGAACAATGTTCTAATCCGGCGCGTGTTCGCCGTCGTGGCGATCGCATCTGGCACTGTAGCGCATGCACAGGCGCCGGCATTGTCGCCTTCCTCCACGCCTTCTTTTTCGATACGCGGCTTCGGCACTATTGGCACGGCGCATTCGAGCATCGAGCGCGGCGACTTCGTCGCCAATACACGTCAGTCGTCCGGCGCCGGCTTCAGCCATGAGTGGGCTTGGGGCGTGGACAGCAAACTTGGCATTCAGCTCGACGCCAGATTGTCGGAACAGTTTTCCGCAGTGGTGCAGGTCGTCAGCCGGCAGGACCCGGACAACACCTATACCCCCGAAGCCGAATGGCTGAACCTGAAATATCAGCCGCATCCCGACTTCAGCATCCGGGCCGGGCGCATCCTGCTTCCCACACTGATGACGGCGGAGTCGCGGCTGGTCGATTACGCAAATCCCTGGATCCGTCCCCCGGTCGAAACCTACAGTCTTGTCGAGCTTACCCGCTCCGACGGCATCGATGCGTCTTACCGGAGGCGGATAGGCAATGCGACGAACACCGTACAGCTGTTGTTCGGGCGGCAGAATGAAGATTTGGTGTTGTCTCTGCCATACCGCACCAACGTCCTGGAGGTGCGGGTGCGGAATCTGATCGGCATCACCAATACGATCGAGAGTGGTGCGTGGACAATGCGCGCGGCGGCATTCACTGCGAAGGTATCAATTGGGCCTGTCGATGGTTTTAGCGGCGGCGGCAGAGTGAATTTCTACAACCTCGGCGCGATGCGTGAAGGCAAGCGCTGGTTCGTGCAGGGCGAATGGACCATACTGAATTCGCAAACAAAAGTGCGCGGCGCGAGCACGCAGCGCCGTACCGCCTATTATTTGAGCAGCGGCTATCGCTGGGGGAAATTGACGCCGTATGCAGTCTATTCCTGGACCGGGCCGACTCACGGACCGCGGTCGCCGAGTTCACGGAGCCTTCAGCAAAAGACGGTTTCCGCAGGAGTGAGATGGGATGTTGCAAGGAACGTCGCGCTCAAGGCGCAGTTCGACCGAATCAGGCTAGGCCGGGGTGGCGGCGGCAATGGCTACTTCACGAATCTGCAGCCGGGATTTCCGCTGGCGGGCAGCGGCAATGTCGTCAGCGTTTCGGCGAACTTCATATTCTAGGAATGCACTCATGTCGCGCATCGGTCGCCATATCACAGCACTGATAATCGGCCTCGTCATGATGAACGCCGCTACATCGCGGGCGGCGCCCGACGTGGTGGTGATCGCCTCGCCGGACAGCGAACTGTCGAGCCTGACGATCAATCAGGTGGCCGATCTCTTTCTCGGGAAGATCACCAGTCTGCCGGGCGTCGGCCAGATTGTGCCGCTCGATCAGCGCGAAGGCTCGCCGGTGCGCGAAGAGTTCTATCTGAAAGCGGCGCGCAAGAGCATCGCTCAGCTCAATGCCTACTGGTCACGGCAGATCTTCACCGGCAAGGGCGAGCCGCCGATGGAGGTGCCGGATACCGCAGCGGTGAAGCGGCTGGTGGCGTCGAATCCGAATGTCATCGGTTATATACCGAAGAGCGCGCTGGATGGGAGCGTGAAGCCCCTGCTGGTTATTCCGTAAGCCGCATCACTGTCATCCCGAGCGGAGCGAGGGATCTCGCCTGTAAACGCGTCTGCCGTGGTTTGAGATCCCTCGCTTTGCTCGGGATGACAGGTTGTGGATTGAACCAAGCCGGAGCTTCCACCTCGCCCTCTTCACGCCACCGACGGGAAAAACCTCCTCGGCAGCACCGGCTGCCTGTCCGACGCCGGCAGCGGCATGGAAATGAAAAAGCCCTGCAGTTCGTCGCAGCGCAGGCGCTTCAGTATCTTCACCTGCTCCTCGTTTTCCACGCCTTCGGCGACTACGCGCATGCCGAGTGCGTGCG
>JAEZVM010000328.1 GCA_023420795.1 Pseudomonadota bacterium | reverse complement strand
AAGATATTGGACAACATCGCGTCCATCGGCTTCTACAATCTTCCGCTCGATTATCTCGATACCTGGACAGTGAACGTGCAGAAGGTAACCGTCGAAGATATCAAGTCCGCATTCCAGCGCAAGCTGGCGCTCGACAATTTATCGACGGTGGTCGTGGGCGCAACGAAGTAATCTCATGCAGAAAAGCCGCAAGCCAAAAACCGCCACTTCCCCCCGACACGCAGCCCGACCGCTTCATCAGGTTCGGATCATCGGCGGGCAATGGAAACGCACCCCGCTGCCGGTACTCGATGCGGAAGGATTGCGCCCGACGCCGGACCGGGTGCGCGAAACCGTGTTCAACTGGCTGAACCACCTGCTGGGTGGCGACTGGAATGCGGTGCGCTGCCTGGACCTGTTTGCAGGTACCGGTGCGCTCGGCTTCGAAGCCGCCAGCAGAGGCGCGGCACACGTAATTCTGGTGGAAGACAACATGGCGGCTGTAAGGCAGTTGGAAGCTGCGAAAGCTAAACTGGATGCTGCGCAGGTAAGCATCAGACGCGGCGATGCGCTCGCCGTGCTGCAGGATCTGGAAACGCGCGCGGCTGATTCCGCGTCGCGCTTCGACGTGATCTTTCTCGATCCGCCTTATCACCAGAACTGGCTCGCCAGAATCCTGCCACGCTGCGACAAACTGTTGGTCGACGGTGGTCTGGTATATGCTGAATCGGAGATCGCGCTGGATTCGAAAACCCCGCCCGATTGGCTCGCCGGTTGGAAGGTGCAGCGGTCGGACAAGGCCGGAATGGTGTTTTATCACTTGCTGCAGCGCAATGCATAGAGGCCACTTTCAGGCATAATTGCGCGTTACGAATCTGTTACATCATTGGTCAGGGAGCCGCGATGGTTACTGCTGTATACCCGGGAACGTTCGATCCGCTCACGCGCGGGCACGAGGATTTGGTGCGCCGCGCGTCGGGCCTGTTCGACAAGCTCATCGTTGGCGTTGCCGACAGCAAGAATAAGAGGCCGTTCTTTTCGCTCGACGAGCGTTTGCTGATTGCGAACGAGGTGCTCGGACATTATCCGAATGTCCAGGTCGAGAGCTTTTCGGGTTTGCTCAAGGATTTCGTGCGGGCGCATGATGCGCGCGTCATCGTGCGCGGATTGCGTGCGGTGTCCGACTTCGAGTATGAATTTCAGATGGCCGGCATGAACCGTTATCTGTTGCCGGATGTCGAAACATTGTTCCTGACGCCGTCGGACCAGTACCAGTTCATTTCGGGTACCATCGTGCGCGAAATCGCTGCGTTGGGCGGCGACGTTTCCAAGTTTGTATTCCCTTCGGTCGAGAAATGGCTGAAGGACAAGGTTGCAAACGGCGGTTAAGCAGTTACCGTAACCAAAACCGCGACAAAACTAGCAGCAAAGCTGAAAGGCAGTTACAGAGGTAGTCATGGCATTAATGATCACGGACGATTGCATCAATTGCGATGTATGCGAGCCCGAGTGCCCGAACGACGCAATTTCCATGGGGCCGGAGATTTACGAGATCGATCCCGATCGCTGCACCGAATGCGTCGGCCATTACAAGGAGCCTCAATGCCAGCAGGTCTGCCCGGTGGACTGCATTCCATTCAATCCCGCACGGCGCGAGACGAAGGAAGAATTGCAGGCCAAGTATGAAAGACTGCAGGCCGAGCTGAAGGCCTGAGCGAAAAGGATCAGGCAGCCACCATCACGCGGTTGCGCCCCCCCGCTTTTGCCTGATAGAGCGCCTGATCGGCGCGCGCGACAAATTCCCTGACCAGTGTTTCGATCGGCGTGCTGATGTCCGGCCGAAGCAGCGCCGCTATCCCGACTGAAATCGTCACATCGAGGCTTTCCCCGCTGCTCAGATTCAGCGGCTGTTCTGCAATGCTCAAACGGATGCGCTCGGCGACATGGAGCGCATCTTCCTGTTCCGCATCGATCAGAAGTGCTACGAACTCCTCTCCGCCAAAGCGGCCCAGCGCGTCGGATAGTCGCAGTTCTTCCTTGATGCGCTCTGCCACGCAGCGCAATACCTCGTCGCCGGCCTGATGGCCGAGACGGTCGTTGATCTGCTTGAAGTGATCGATATCGATATACAGGCAACTTAGCGTATAGCCATGGCGCATACTGCGGCCGATCTCTTCCTGCAGACGGCGCTCGATATAACGCCGGTTGTTGACGCCGGTGAGCGGATCGGTCAGGCCCATGTATTTCAGCCGCTCGATATTGACAACGTTTTCCAGGCATACCGCCACGATCGAAGCCATATGCTCGATGAAGTCCGTGCCCATGTCCTGCGTGAAGCGCATGCCGTCGCTGCTGCCGAGATTGAGGCTACCGATCAGCCTGCCGCGCCGGCGCAGCGGCATGATTGCGACGCTGGCAGGTGCCGCCCTGGACGCCGGGAACAGCTTGCCATGCAGCCCTTCGGAATAGCTGTCGAGCGCCGGTTTCGTCAGGTGTCCGGACAACACTGCAAATCCGGATTCGTCCTGCAGGAAAAGAAGTTGCGGCCATTCCGCCGGATCAATATCCAGATCCGCAAGAATGCGGCGGATCTCATAATCCGGATCGAGTATCGACAGCGTGACGATATCCAGCGCGGTAGTTTCCGCAAAGCGGCAGAGAATCGTATCGAGAAGGTCGTGGAAGCTGGCGGCGGCGATGCATTGCAGGTCGAATGCCTGATGGCGCTGCAGTATCAGCTGATTTTGCTGCGCCTGATGCAGCAGTTGCGCCAGTTCAGCGCGCAATTTCTGGTTTTCGCTGGCGAGTTCCTCTGGCTGCATGGGCTCGTCGGTCAGATGCTCAGAATGCAAGCTGGACATCGATTTCCTGGCCCACTCTTAGCACCTGACCATCTCCTTCTAGCACAATCGTATTCATGCCGAAGGTGATGCCGCCATCGACCTTGGGATTGGCGCGATAGCTGCGCAGGATATCCAGTGGATCGGAGCCCACTTCGCCGGTGGTTTGGTCGATCGAAGGCACGTTGCATCGAGTGCAGGGCTTGACTGGCTTCAGTTTCGCGCCGCCCATGCTGATCGATTCCGCATAGTCTTCTTCGAAGGCCTCGATTCCATTGATGACAATGTTCGGACGGAAGCGGTTCATCGGCAGTGCCGCGCGCCCTTGTGCCGTCAATTTGCTATTCAGGTCGTCCAGCGACGCCTCGGAAATCAGCAGCATCGGAAAAGCGTCCGAGAACAGTGTCGGCGCCTCGACGCCCTCCGTCCACTCGGTGCTGGCGATGCGTCTCGCATTCGCATGGAAACGCACCAGCCGGCACGGCACGCCAAGAAAATTGGAGAGCCATGCTGCCGTCGTTTCGTCACAGTCGTAGGCTTCCACTGTGTCGTTCCAGACGCTCACATGCACGACGCGCTCGTCCTCACGAGCGGGCAGGCCAAGCGGGATTTCCAGTCGAAGCATGCCCGGCGCGCGCAGTTCCAGTGTCTCCGCCTTGATGCGCGGCGTGATCAATGCCATCTTTGGATACTGCCGCTGTGTCATGAATTCGCCCTGCATATCGACCACCATCCATTCGCGGTCGTAGATGTGCTCATGCATCAGCCCGGCCGAGGTGAGCGTTGCTTCACGCAGCGCGATGCCGGCGCAGGATTTGATCGGATACAGGTTCAGTTCGGTGAGAGTCGGCATATCGATTGATCCTGCGCGATTGCGCTTAGACGTTGAACAGGAAATTCAGGACATCCCCATCCTTGACCACATACTCCTTGCCTTCGGCGCGCATCTTGCCTGCTTCCTTCGCGCCTTGCTCGCCCTTGTAGGCGATGAAGTCTTCGTAGGAGATGGTTTGCGCGCGGATGAAGCCGCGTTCGAAATCGGTGTGGATCACGCCGGCTGCCTGCGGCGCAGTGTCGCCGACGTGGATGGTCCACGCGCGCACTTCCTTCACGCCCGCAGTGAAATAGGTTTGCAGGCCGAGCAGCTTGAAGCCGGCGCGGATCAGACGGTCCAGCCCCGGCTCTTCCATGCCCATGTCGGCCAGGAAGGCGCCCTTGTCCTCTTCTTCCAGATCAGCGATTTCCGCCTCGATCGCTGCGCAGATGGCGACGATCGGCGCATTCTGTTCCTGCGCGTAGGCGGTCAATTGGTCGAGCAGTGGATTGTCGGTGAAGCCGTTCTCGGCCACGTTGGCGACGTACATCGCCGGCTTGGCGGTGATCAGGCAGAGCGACTTGATGAGCGCCATCTCTTCTGCATCCAGGCCCATCGCGCGTACCGGCTTGGCTTCGTTCAGCTCCGGCACGATGCGCTCCAGCAGGGCGACCAGCTTGATCGCGTCCTTGTCGCCGGCCTTGGCCTTCTTGCTTTCGCGCTGAATCGCTTTTTCGACGGTGCCGAGGTCGGCCAGCGCCAGTTCGGTCTGGATCACTGCGATGTCGTCGAGCGGGCTGACCTTGCCGGCGACATGCACCACGTTCGGATCTTCAAAGCAGCGCACGACGTTGACGATCGCATCGGTTTCACGGATATGCGCGAGAAACTGGTTGCCCAGACCTTCGCCCTTCGACGCGCCCGCGACCAGGCCGGCGATATCGACGAATTCGACGACCGCGGGCACTACGCGTTCCGGCTTGACGATTGCCGACAAGGACTTCAGGCGCGGGTCCGGGACTTCGACGA
>JAEZVM010000219.1 GCA_023420795.1 Pseudomonadota bacterium | reverse complement strand
CATAACGTGCCGATAACTATGCAATGATCGATTCGGACATCGAGAGAACTTAGTAATTCTTAACAGCAATAAAATGCAGCTCATGCCGCCTTCGGCTTCTGCAATAGCGCCTTCAGATTCGCCAGCCGATCCTGCGGCGTCATCACTTCATCTTCCTTCGGCACTGCATCGCCCTCATCCAGCTTCATCTCCTTGATGAAGCGCGACACATCGCAATTCACGCTTTCGCGCGCGCGCTTGCGCTTCTTGCACCAGGTGATGTGAAGGCTGCGCTGCGCGCGCGTGATGCCGACGTACATCAGCCGGCGCTCTTCCTCGATGCGCGCCGCCAGCGTATCGATCGGCGCATCGGGGTCGCCCTTGTGCGGCAGGATGCCTTCTTCCACGCCGACCAGGAATACATGCGGGAATTCGAGGCCCTTCGATGCGTGCAGCGTGGACATGCGCACCGCATCCGGTTCCTCGTCGCGGCCTTCGAGCATGGTCATCAACGCGACCATCTGCGTCAACTCCAGCAGGCTCTTTTCCTCGTCAGTGCCGTCGCGGCCGCCGGTGCCCTTCTCCTTCAGCCAGGTGGTGAAGTCGAGCACGTTCTGCCACTTGTTCTGCGCCTGCCGATCGTCGAACGTGTCGTACAGGTAGGCTTCGTAGTTGATCTCCTTCATCATCTCGTCGAGCAGTTCGGCCGCGTTTTCGCCGCGCTTGCTGGCCCGTGCTTCGAGGCCGTTGATGAAGTCGCAGAACTCACGCAAGGGTGTGAGCTGGCGATCGGCGAGCTTGCCTTCGATACCGCCCTTGAACACCGCCTCGAACAGCGAGCATTGCCACTGTCCGGCAAATGCGCCGAGCGCTTCCAGCGTCGATTGGCCGACGCCGCGCTTGGGCGTGGTCACCGCGCGGATAAACGCGGGATCGTCGTCGCCGTTCGCGACCAGCCGCAGATAGCTGACGATGTCCTTGATCTCGGCGCGGTCGAAGAAACTCTGGCCGCCGGAGATGGTGTAGGGAATGCGTTCCTTGCGCAGTGCCTGCTCGATCACGCGCGCCTGATGGTTGCCGCGATACAGGATCGCGTAGTCGGAAAACTTCGCGCGCCGCTCGAACTTGTGCGCGGAGATCATGATCGCGACCTGCTCGGCCTCCTGCTCATCATCCTGCATCGCGAGTACTTTGACCGGATCGCCGAGGCCATGCTCGGACCAAAGCTGCTTCTCGAACAGCTTCGGGTTGTTGGAGATGACCGCATTCGCCGCCTGCAGGATACGCGTCGAGGAGCGGTAGTTCTGCTCCAGCTTGATCACCTTCAGGTCAGGGAAATCGACCTGCAACTGCTTCAGATTTTCGATGGTAGCGCCGCGCCATGCGTAAATCGCCTGGTCGTCGTCGCCCACCGCGGTGAACATTGGCTTCTTGCCAAGTCCGGTGACCAACAGCTTCACCAGTTCGTACTGGCAGGTGTTGGTGTCCTGATATTCATCGACCAGCAGGTAGCGCAGCTTGCGCTGCCATTTGTCGCGTACCGCTTCATTGTGGCGAAACAGCTCGACCGGTAGCCGGATCAGGTCGTCGAAATCGACTGCCTGATAGGAAGACAGCGTGGCAACGTAATTGCGGTAGATGCGCGCAGCCTGCGCTTCCTCTTCGGTCGTCGCCTGCTTGATCGCCCGCTCGGGATCAACGAGGCCGTTCTTCCACAATGACATTGCGGTCTGGATGCGGCGGATTTCCTGCTTGTCGGTAGTCATCGCCAAGTCCTGCACGATCGAAAAGCAGTCGTCGCTGTCCATGATCGAGAATCGATCCTTCAGGCCGAGTTCCTTTGCCTCGCGCCGCAGGATTTGCACGCCGAGCGAATGGAAGGTAGAGACGGTCAGATGCTTGGCTTCCTTCGGATTCTTCAGCAGCTTGGCGATGCGCTCCTGCATTTCGAGCGCGGCCTTGTTGGTGAAGGTGACGGCGGCGATGTTGCGCGCGTCGTAGCCGCAGTTCTCGACCAGATGCGCGATCTTGGTCGTGATCACGCGCGTCTTGCCGGAACCGGCGCCGGCCAGCACCAGGCAGGGACCTTCCATATAGTTGACGGCTTCGCTCTGCGGGCGGTTCATGCCTTGCGTAGCGTGATGCGGGGCGTGTGACATGCGGAACTGCGGATAGGGAAAGGCGAGCAATTGTATCAGCGCAATTTCAATTCACTCCTGCAGTTGCAAGTTCACTACAGGAATAAATTGCTTGCAAATGCGCTAGCCGTCCTGCGGACTATGTACGGCGCGTCCCATAAAAAAACCGCCTGACAGGCAGGCGGTTTCAAATCTTTGGGGAAGAGTTGACTGTTTATGCCGCCTTTTTCTCGTCGCGCAGTTCGCGGCGCAGAATCTTGCCGACATTCGTCTTCGGCAGCTCGTTGCGGAACTCGATGTACTTCGGTTTCTTGTAACCGGTGAACTGCGTCTTGCAGTAGTTCATCAGCTGCTCCACCGTCAACGACGGGTCCTTGCGCACCACGAACAGTTTCACCGCCTCGCCGGAATTCGCATCCGGCACGCCGATGCAGGCGCATTCCAGCACACCGGGGTGCTGCGCCACCACCGCCTCGACTTCATTCGGATACACGTTGAAGCCAGACACCAGAATCATGTCCTTCTTGCGATCGACGATCTTCACGTAACCACCTTCGTCCATGATGCCGACGTCGCCAGTCTTGAAGAAGCCGTCCGGCGTCATCACCTTCGCGGTCTCGTCGGGACGGTTCCAGTAGCCTGCCATCACCTGCGGACCGCGGATCGCGATTTCGCCCGGCTGGCCGAGCGGTACCGGCTTGCCGTCATCGTCGAGTATCGCAATTTCAGTGGAAGGAATCGGCAAGCCGATGGTGCCGTTGAATTCCTTGGAATCCGCCGGATTGATCGTGGCGCCCGGCGAGGTCTCGGACAGGCCATAGGCTTCAAGGATCGGGCAGCCAGTAACCTGCAGCCAGCGGTCATTGACCGCCTTCTGCACCGCCATGCCGCCGCCGAGGGAAATCTTCAGGCCGGAGAAATCCAGCTTGGCGAAATCAGGATTGTTGAGCAACCCGTTGTATAGCGTGTTCACCGCCGGCAGCATGTTGAACTTGTACTTCGCCAGCTCCTTCACAAAGCCCGGGATGTCGCGCGGATTCACGATCAGGATGTTCATTGCGCCGAAACGCGCGCCCATCAGTGCACACGCCGTCAGCGCGAAGATGTGGTACAGCGGCAGCGCGGTGACGATGATCATCGGATCGATCTTTTCCTTCGCCAGCGCCGGCTGTATCCATGCGTCGTTCTGCAGCACGTTTGCGACGATATTGCGATGGGTCAGCGTCGCGCCTTTCGATACGCCTGTGGTGCCGCCGGTGTATTGCAGGAAGGCGACGTCGTCATGACCGAGCTGGACCTTCTTCAGCGTCATGCCGGCGCCTTCCGACAGCGCCTGCTTGAACGGAATGGCGGTCGGCAGTGAATAGGCGGGCACCATCTTCTTCACCTTGCGCACCACGAAGTTGACCAGCATAGCCTTGAAGCCGCCCAGCATGTCGCCCATGTTGGTCACCACTACATGCTTGACCTTGGTTCTGGCGAGAACCTGCTGCAGCGTGGTAGCGAAGTTTTCGAGGATGATGATCGCCTTCGCGCCGGAGTCGTTCAACTGATGCTCCAACTCGCGCGGCGTGTATAGCGGGTTGACGTTGACCACGGTATAGCCGGCGCGCAGCACGGCGGCGATGGCGACCGGGTACTGCAGCAGGTTCGGCATCATCAGCGCCACACGGTCGCCCTTCTTCAGGCCCTTGCTCTGCAGCCAGGCGCCGAGCCTTGCGGAAAATTGGTCCAGCTCCGCATAGGTCATGAACTTGTCCATCGAGACATAGGCGTTGCGCGATGCATACTTGCGGAAAGACTCTTCCAGCAGGTGAGTCAGCGATTCGTATTGCGTGTAGTCGATCTCCGCAGGGACGCCCTTCGGATACGACTTGAGCC
>JAEZVM010000318.1 GCA_023420795.1 Pseudomonadota bacterium | reverse complement strand
CGCCTGTGCTCCGCCGCCCACACGATCGCTTCCGCCGCAAGCTCCGGCTGGAAAATCGGCGGCACCGGTTGCGGCTGCTTGGTGAAACAGGTCTTGCCCCAGTCGAACTGCGGCGTGTTGAATGCGGAAAGCTGCACCATCGTCAGGTGTATGCCGCTCCTGTCGTGAATCAGTTCGGAGCGCAGCGAGTCGGTGAAGCCGCGCAGCGCACTCTTTGCGCCGCAGTACGGTGCCTGCAACGGAATCGAACGATAGGCGAGCGCCGAGCCGACCTGAACGATGGTGCCGGCATTGCGCGGCTTCATGCGCTTGAGCGCAGCCAGCGTGCCCCATACCGCGCCGAGATAAGTGACACGGGTGGCGCGCTCGAAGTCTTCCGGCGCGATCTGCTCGAACGGGCAGAAGATCGTCGCCATCGCATTGTTCACCCAGACATCGATCGGCCCGAGCTCACGCTCGATGCGCTCGGCCGCTGCTTCGACCTGCGCGTGGTCGGCGACATCTATGGCTATCGCCAGCGCGGTCCCGCCGGCATGTTCGATTTCCCGTTGAGCGGCTTCGAGGCCATCCGTGCCGCGCGCAAGCAGTGCGACGCGCCAGCCACGGCGGGCAAATGCCAGCGCCGCAGCGCGGCCTACGCCGGCGGAGGCGCCGGTGATTGCCACGCATCGCCCGTGGCTATCCATTGACAAGAATTCTGCGCTGCATTGCGTTTCTCCGAAAGTGAGAAGCACAAAAAAACATGCCTGCCGTAGAAGGCAGGCATGAACCCAGTCTCGTTGCTTTGGGGGGAATTAGTCTTGCGCCGGATCAGGCAAGCAGGCGCGGGGACGGCCTGGATTCTCAGGCGATTGCGAATCCGGGGCCGATCGCGTCGCTATCGGCACGCTTGCTTTTGGCAGGAGCAGCTTGCAGGAGTGCGGCACGCGCAGGAGTGCGGGAGGTGCTTTCCAGCGCGGCGTGTTGCTGGAAGCACTCCAGTACACGACGATAAAAGAGGTCCGGGTTTCCGGCGCACTGGACGGTAATGCTCTCATTGGCGAAGGTGCTGCGCCAGAGCGCTTCCGCCTTCTCCAGAGGCAGCCCTGCTTTGCGTGCCAGCCAGGGCAAAAGCTTGGGGCTCGATTTCATCATTGACTCCTGTTGTTCCGTATTGCGTATTCCGCTGTCGAACCATTACCGGCGAGGAAATACGCTTCTTGCTGCGACGCAATAAGTGTACGGAGATATGGAGGGCAGTCCAATTTCGATTGGCGATGTGACGTATAACCGAAACGAATATCTCTGCATGAAGGCGTAAAGCGGCGAAACGTTTTATCTACGCTTTCTGCCAAGCAGAAATGAGGCCTTGCAAAACGGCCTTAATAGGACTAAATTAGTACTGATTAAAAAGTATGCGAAGCAACCATGCTAAGACTGAGCAAGATGGCCGATTACGGTACTGTCGTAATGACAACGATGATCCGCGAGCCGGAACGCAGCCGCAGCGCCGCGGAGATTTCGGCCGCGATTCATGTGCCGGTGCCGACGGTGAGCAAGATACTGAAGATACTGGCGCGCGGCGGGCTGGTCGTTTCGCTGCGCGGCGCCAAGGGCGGTTACATGCTGGCGCGCCCGGCCGGTGAGATCTCGCTGGTGGACATCATCAATGTGATGGATGGACCGATCGGCATGACGGAATGCAGCGTTACGCCAGGCCTGTGCGCACAGGAAGCCGGTTGTGTGGTGCGCGCCAACTGGCAGCGGATAAATACCGCCGTGCTTGGTGTGCTGCGAGACATCACGCTGGACCAGATGATCGCGCCGGTAATGCAGTCGGTTGCACAGCCGGTCAATTCAGGCGCAATCAAATTGAAGCGGATGCCGAAACCGGTTTCCGCATGAGACTCAACGGGAAAGAGAATACGGAAGGCATCCAATGACAGATACCGCCACCACGCTCGACCAAATGATCGGCAGCGAATACCGGCATGGTTTTGTGACCGAACTGGAAACCGACTTCGTGCCGCGCGGCCTCTCCGAAGACACGATCCGCCTGATCTCGGCGCGCAAGAATGAGCCGGAATTCATGCTCGAATGGCGGCTGAAAGCGTTTCGCCACTGGCTGACGATGAAGGAGCCGGAGTGGTCTACGGTGAAATATCCGCCCATCGACTATCAGGACATCATCTATTACTCGGCGCCGAAGTCGCTGAAGGACAGGCCGAAGAGCCTCGACGAGATCGATCCGGAACTGCTGCGCACCTATGAAAAGCTTGGCGTGCCGCTGCACGAGCGCGAGCGGCTGGCGGGCGTGGCGGTGGATGCCGTGTTCGACAGCGTATCGGTCGGCACGACCTACAAGGACAAGCTGGCGGAACTAGGCATCATCTTCTGCTCGTTTTCGGAAGCGGTGCAGGAGCATCCGGAACTGGTGCAGAAGTACCTCGGCTCGGTGGTGCCGTATTCCGACAACTTTTTTGCGACGCTCAATTCGGCGGTGTTTTCCGACGGTTCGTTCTGCTACATTCCGCCGGGCGTGCGCTGCCCGATGGAGCTGTCCACCTATTTCCGCATCAACGCGAAGGATACCGGCCAGTTCGAACGGACGCTGATCATCGCGGACGAGGGCGCGTATGTCAGCTACCTCGAAGGCTGCACCGCGCCGATGCGCGATGAGAACCAGCTGCATGCGGCGGTGGTCGAGCTGGTCGCGCTGGACAACGCGAAGATCAAGTATTCGACGGTGCAGAACTGGTATCCGGGCGATAAGAACGGGCAGGGCGGAATTTACAACTTCGTCACCAAGCGCGGCGATTGCCGTGGCGCGAACTCGCACATCTCCTGGACGCAGGTCGAGACCGGCTCCGCGATCACTTGGAAATATCCGAGCTGCCTGCTGCGCGGCGAAAACTCGACCGGCGAGTTCTACTCGGTGGCGTTGACCAATAATTACCAGCAGGCCGATACCGGCACCAAGATGATTCACCTCGGCCGCAATACCCGCAGTACCGTCGTCTCGAAAGGCATCTCCGCCGGCCACGGACAGAACGCGTATCGCGGGCTGGTGAAGATTATGAAGAACGCGGAAGGCGCGCGCAACCACACCCAGTGCGATTCGCTGCTGCTGGGCGAGCTGTGCGGGGCGCACACCTTTCCATACATCGAAGTGCGCAATCCGACTGCGAGCGTCGAGCATGAGGCATCCACCTCGCGCATCGGCGAGGACCAGCTGTTCTACTGCCGCCAGCGCGGGCTGTCGGCGGAGGATGCGGTGTCGATGATCGTCAACGGCTTCTGCAAGGAAGTGTTCAAGGAACTGCCGATGGAATTTGCGGTGGAAGCGCAAAAACTGCTGAGCGTGAGCCTCGAAGGCAGCGTTGGTTAAGAAGGGAGAATCCGATATGTTGAAAATCACGAACCTGCATGCATCGGTCGATAACAATCCGATCCTTCGCGGCCTCAACCTGACGGTCAATTCCGGCGAGGTGCACGCGATCATGGGGCCGAACGGCTCCGGCAAGAGCACGCTGGCGCAGGTGCTGGCGGGACGCGACAGCTACGAAGTGACAGACGGGGAAATCCGGTATCAGGGGCGCGACCTGCTGCCGCTGGCACCCGAAGAGCGGGCGCGCGAAGGCGTGTTTCTCGCGTTCCAGTATCCGGTCGAAATTCCCGGCGTGAGCAACGTCTATCTGCTGAAGGCCGCGGTCAATAATGTGCGCCGCCATCAGGGCCTGCCGGAGCTCGATGCGATCGAGTTCATGAAGCTCATCAAGCAGAAGATGAAGCAGA
>JAEZVM010000123.1 GCA_023420795.1 Pseudomonadota bacterium | reverse complement strand
TGATCGGACCGAACGGCGCGGGGAAGACAACCTTCTTCAACCTGCTGACGAAGTTCCTGACGCCGACGAAGGGCGCGATCCTGTACAACGGCGATGACATCACTGCGCTGAAGCCGGAACAGATCGCTCATCGTGGCGTGATCCGCTCGTTCCAGATTTCCGCCGTGTTTCCGCACCTGA
Source organism: Pseudomonadota bacterium (assembly GCA_023420795.1). GTDB lineage: Bacteria > Pseudomonadota > Gammaproteobacteria > Burkholderiales > Burkholderiaceae_D > Noviherbaspirillum. Next base: position 2,720 of record JAEZVM010000123.1, on the reverse strand, counting down.
CCGTGCTGCAAAACGTGCGTATCGGCCTGCAGCGTTCGCTTGGCACTTCCTTCCATTTCTGGAAAAGCGAAAGCACGCTGAACCAGCTGAACGATCGTGCGATCCAGCTGCTTGCGGAAGTCGATCTGGAAAACTTCGCCGATACCGTGACCGTCGATTTGCCCTACGGCCGCAAGCGCGCGCTCGAAATCGCAACGACGCTGGCGATGGAGCCGGAACTGATGTTGCTGGACGAGCCGACGCAGGGCATGGGTCATGAGGACGTGCATCGCGTCACCGAACTCATCAAGAAGGTATCGGCCGGCCGCACCATCCTGATGGTCGAGCACAACATGAGCGTTGTCGCATGTATCTGCGACAAGATCTCGGTACTGCAGCGCGGTGCGCTGCTGGCCGAAGGCACCTACGAAGAAGTATCGAGCAATCCGCAGGTGATGGAAGCCTACATGGGCACGACCTCGGGCGCATTGGAAGGAGCCCACTGATGGCAACAGCAGCACTGGAAATCAAGAATCTCAAGGCATGGTATGGCGAGTCGCACATCCTGCACGACGTCAACCTGCTGGTGAAGCCGGGCGAAGTGGTCACGCTGTTGGGCCGCAATGGCGCTGGCCGTACCACGACGCTGCGCGCGATCATGGGTTTGACCGGTACGCGCACGGGGTCGATCAAGATCAACGGTGTGGAATCGATCGATCGCCAGACCTACAAGGTGGCGCACCTCGGCGTTGGTTACTGCCCGGAAGAGCGGGGCATCTTCTCGTCGCTGTCTACGGAAGAAAACCTGATGCTGCCGCCATTTGTTTCGAAGACCGACAAGGGGATGTCGATCGACGAAATCTATGAGCTCTTCCCCAACCTGAAGGAGCGCCGCTCCAGCCAGGGCACGCGTCTTTCCGGCGGCGAACAGCAGATGCTGGCGGTGGCGCGCATCCTGCGTACCGGCGCGCGCCTACTGCTGCTGGACGAGATCTCCGAAGGGTTGGCGCCGGTCATCGTGCAGGCGCTGGCGCGCATGATCACCACCTTGAAGGCCAAGGGCTACACCATCGTGATGGTGGAACAGAATTTCCGCTTCGCCGCGCCGTTGGCGGATCGGTTTTACGTGATGGAGCATGGACAGATCGTCGAGTCCTTCGCTGCATCGGAACTGGAATCCAAGATGCCGGTATTGAACGAACTTCTGGGCGTTTGATCGGCATTGATCAGGTATTCCACATATAAAAGAGGAGAAGTAATGAAACTCAAAGCAAAAGCACTCACCGTAGCATTCGCAGCCGCATTCAGCGCCGGCTTTGCCGCATCGGCATCCGCACAGGTATCCGGCGACGTCATCAAGATCGGCCTGATCACCGACATGTCCGGCGTGTACGCCGACGTCGATGGTCCCGGCGGCGCGGAAGCGGTGAAGATGGCGATTGCCGACATGGGCGGCGCCATCAACGGCAAGAAGATTGAATTCGTGGTCGCGGATCACCAGAACAAGGCCGACATCGCCGCGTCGAAGGCGCGCGAATGGTTCGACCGTGAAGGTGTGGACCTGCTGATCGGCGGCACCAACTCCGGCGCCAGCCTGGCGATGGCCAAGGTCGCTGCGGAAAAGAAGAAAGTCTTTGTCTCGATCGGCGCCGGTACATCCCGCCTGACCAATGAAGAGTGCACGCCCTACACCGTGCACTATGCGTACGACACCGTTGCGCTGGCACGCGGCACCGGCGGTGCGATCACCAAACAGGGCGGCAAGGAGTGGTTCTTCCTGACCGCCGACTATGCATTCGGTGCATCGCTGGAGAAGGACACCGCCGACGTGGTGAAGGCGAGCGGCGGCAAGGTAATGGGCGCGGTCAAGCATCCGCTGTCCGCGTCCGACTTCTCGTCGTTCCTGCTGCAGGCGCAGTCATCGAAGGCGAAGATCCTCGGCATGGCGAATGCCGGCGGCGACACGATCAACACCATCAAGGCGGCCAACGAGTTCGGCATCACCGGCTCGATGAAGCTGGCCGGCCTGCTGATGTTCATCAATGACATCCATTCGCTCGGCCTGAACCTGACGCAGGGCATGTACCTGACCGACGGTTGGTACTGGGACCAGAATGACGACACTCGCAAGTGGTCCAAGCGCTACTTCGAAAAGATGAAGAAGATGCCGTCGATGCTGCAGGCAGCCGACTACTCCGCCGCAACTCAGTACCTGAGCGCGGTGAAAGCAACTGGCACTGACGACGCCGACAAGGTCATGGCCAAGCTGAAGTCCACCAAGATCAGCGACGTCTTTACCAAGAACGGCGTGATCCGTCCGGATGGCCGCATGGTGCACGACATGTACCTGATGGAAGTGAAGAAGCCGTCGGAGTCCAAGTACCCGTGGGATTACTACAAAGTGATGCAGACGATTCCGGGCGACCAGGCTTACATGACCAAGGCCGAGTCGAAGTGCGCACTCTGGAAGTAAATTCCTGAAACCCCGCAGCCGGGTTCTGCCCGGCTCGGGGCATGCGTTGAGTCGGGAGGCGTTGCATGTATCTCATGCGTGCCGCCCGCTCGATCCTGCTATCCAGCGCCGCAGTATTGCGGCGCTACTTAGGTAAGTCGTTATGGAACTCTTTGGCATTCCCTTGCAAGCGTTGTTGAGCCAGTTGTTGCTGGGGCTGGTGAACGGGTCGTTTTACGCGATGCTGTCGCTGGGTCTGGCGGTGATCTTCGGGTTGCTCAACGTGATC
>JAEZVM010000116.1 GCA_023420795.1 Pseudomonadota bacterium | reverse complement strand
CATCGCGTGCTGTTCCATGACGTGCCGTGCAGAAATTGCTACAAGAGCATCTGCCCGCAGGGGCATCATGATTGCCTCGCACAGGTCGAGCCGGCACAGGTGGTGGCTGCTGCAATCGAGCTTCTGCAGGAATGTACGCAGGCAGGCGCTACCGTGTCCGTCGCACCTGCATGTCCGTAACTCAAGCGCTTCCGGCTGAGAGCGAGCGAATCACGCGGCAGGGATTGCCCGCCGCAATCACATCGGCAGGAATGTCGCGCGTCACCACGCTGCCGGCGCCGATGATCGCTCTCTCGCCTATCTTCACGCCGGGGCAGATGATCGCGCCGCCTCCGACCCAGACGTCGGCGCCGATCGCCACCGGCTTCCCCAGCTCCAGCCCGCGCCGCCTTTCGCTTGAATCCAGCGGATGCGCCGCTGTGTATATCTGCACCGATGGGCCGAACAGCACATGGTCGCCGATATGCACACGTGCCACATCCAGCACCACGCAGTTGAAATTGAAAAAGACCTTCTTTCCAAGAAGGATGTTGGTGCCGTAGTCACAGAAGAACGGCGGCTGCATCCAGACATCGCTCTCCCGTCCGAGCAGCGCATTGAGAATCGCGGTCCGGGCCGCCTCGTCATCCTCGCGCGAATCATTGAGCTGCTTGCACAAGTCACGTGCGCGCTGCCGCTCCGCAATCAGGTGCGGATCGAGCGGGTCGTAAAACTCGCCCGCGAGCATCTTTTCCTTTTCGGTTTTCATCAGCTCCGCAAGAAAAGTTGTTCCCGCTTGCGTTATAGGACATTTCTGCGCCGCGCAACAGAAATGCCGTCTGGAAATGGCAAAGGAATTGCCATAAGTTTCCGAATGCAATTCTTACACCGGATTGCAAAAACGGATTCCTGTTACGCCGCTGCCCTGCCGCGCAAGCCTGCCTGCCCTTCAATTGCTGCGCTCCATTCAAATTAGAAACGAGTGGCACAGAGCTTGCACTTTCGCCTTGCACGTCCCATCAAGGAGATCATCATGCCCCGCAACACACCTGCCAAAAGCTCTGGAAAATCATCGTCGCGCTCCACGCAGCGCAGCGGCGCAAGAACATCGTCTGAAGACGCCTTGCATCTTCTTGCCGAGGATCACAAAAAAGTGATCGAGATGTTCGAGGACTTCGAAGAAATGAAGGAAGAAAACAGCGAGGACGAAGAAGCACTGCAACTGCTGGTCGAAACCGCATGCGCCGAGCTGACGATCCATGCGCAGGTCGAGGAGGAAGTGTTCTATCCCGCCGCCCGCGAAGCGATCGACGACATGGACCTGCTGGACGAGGCGGAGGTCGAGCATGCGTCCGCACGCCAGCTCATCTCCGAACTGGCCGCCATGCAGCCGGGCGACGATTTGTATGCAGCGAAGTTTACGGTGCTCGGCGAATACGTGAAGCACCACATCCAGGAAGAAGAAAAGGAACTGTTCCCGAAGCTGAAGAAAGCGCATATCGATCTGGTTGAACTGGGCGAGGAGATTCGGGAGCGCAAGCTGGAGCTGCAGGACGAGCTCGGAGTTACGTCCACCGATGAAGAGGAAGAGGACGACGAGGATGCAGCATCCCGTTCGAAGACGCGCCGCAACGTGCACTGAGGCGCGCCGCCACGCTATTGAAGAAAGGTTTTCCGTGATCGCATCCGATACGGCAGCATATGCCACGTATGCCGCACATGCAGAACAGATCCATGCGGTGGATATCCTGGCCTTCGTCGAAGTCCGGGATATGCTTCTCCCGTATTTCGAAACATCCTACCGGCTCGCGCCGGTCCCCGGCGGCGAACAATTCTATGCGCTGCTATGCGAGGAGCTTCACCGCTGCAGGAAGATAGGCATTGCTCAGGTCATGATCCAGGCGCAGATGCAGCTTGCCATCCTAGCACCGCAAGGCCAGTCGCTGATGCTGACGACGCTGCGCTGGACGGGCGACGCAAAGGAACCCAGCCTGACTGACGAAGACCTGATCCATGCGGCGGGCATGGCGATGTCCATGCCACGCAGCGGCTGCCACATGAATGAGGAGGTGCGGCGCGAGGCATTCCGGAGCGGCATTCCGGCGCTGGCGGAGTATGAATCGACAGCGAGGAAGGCGGAGGGCTTCCTGCTGGCAGATCGGGAAGACTTGCAGGACGACGACGAGTTCATCGACGAAAGCTATCTCGTCTCGATGCGCCGGGCGCGGCATCCGGCAGACGGTTATGCGATGCGGGCGAAAAGAACGCGCACCCGGCGCATCACACCAATCCAGCGCCGCCGGCTGCGCTGTTGAGAAATAATATTTTCACCGTGCGGTACACCGCGTCCGGCCCTGCGGCAGCCTGACTGCAACCCAGTCCGCCTGCGGCTCCTGTTCGATAGCGACATGCGGGTCATCCTGCGGAATGCGCGACTCCAGCATATAGATACACCAGCGCGTGCGTCCGATCCTCACTGTGGCCGGCGTTTCGCTTGTCAGAAGATGTTCGCTGCTGCCGTCAGTGGCCAGCCAGCCCTTCTCTCCCAGTTGCAGCTTCCAGCCTCCGACGATGCCGGCCGAGCGGCGCGCTGCGCGCGCTATCTCCAGCCACGATGTACTTTCCCCAACCCGTGTAAAGGAAATCCGGTCAACCGGCCCGGCCGGATGCAGCTGCTGGCTTGCGGCGATGCGCTGCATGCCGAAGCGTTGCGGCAGATAGGCCGGCCATGGCGCAATGGTCAGGCGGCCTCCATCCGGCAGGCGCATTTTCAGCCGGCCGGCGCGCACCATCGGCCTGGCCGTGAATGCCGCGCTAACCGCCGGACCGATGCCTTCGATGCGCAGCGCCTGCTCCCTGGCCGCAAGCGTCGGGCTGGCCGTAGCCGCAAGTGCGGCGATGCCGCAGATCAGAAATTGCCGGAAACCGTTTTTCATTCGAGATCGGGATCAGTGCTGGTATCGGTGATGATGCGAATGTCCGTGCCTGTGCTTGTGTCGCTGCAGGTTGCGGATCATATCGTGCAGGCTGGCCGGCAGCGGTTCTTCGACGATGTGCTCGCGCACCTGTGGCTGTATCGCGTCCGGATTCTGAGGTGTCGGACGCAGCGACAGCATGTCGCCGGAATTGCTGCCGGAATAGCTGCGCGAAAACGGCAGGCGCAAATTCGCCCATTCATCATAGTCTTTCAGGGTGCTCCTGCCGTAACCATCCAGCGGATTGATGTTAATCGCAAGCAGGCCGGCTGTCATTGCATCGTTGCCATCCCAGTCCGCATAGGCGCCGGCTGCCGCGCCACGACCGATATTGGCTGCTTCCGACAGCCGGTTCTCGTCGAGGTCCGCGCCCCTGCCGTCCGAATAGCTCATGATGAAGCTGTCGCCGCATGGCGAGTTTTCCACCAGGCCGCAGAGCGTCTTTCCCTTTAAACCATTGACCAGGTAATAACGCTCGGCCGCATGCACGCTGTCGGGCGTCGTGCTCAGGCCGGCGAACTGGTACAGGTAGTTCATGATGCTGTAATGATTCGGCTTGTAGTTGGTGTTCTCGTTGCCGCCGTGGCGCAGGCCGAGATTGTGGCCGAGCTCATGCATCAGCGTGCTGGCCTGCATGTTGATCAGCATGTTCAGGCCGGCGCCTGCATCGGCAGTGAAACCATAGCCGCCGAGCGTGACGAGCAGGTCGTTGCCGATCAGTTCGGCAGTGCCGGACGAGCCGGCGCTGCCGTCGGTATTGAGGGAATTGCCGAACAGCGCATAGTGGAAGACCAGCCTGCGCCGCACATCGAAGTTGGCGCTCTTGTAAGCCATGTAGGAAGCGCAGCCTTCGCGGGCGCTGCTGGCCACGGAGTCGAGCTGGATGCAGGAGGCAAAATTCACCGCATTGCCGCCGCCGAGGTTGAAGCGTGCCGGGTCAAAGTTTTCGGCATGCAGGTCGCCGGTATCGAAATGCAGCGCGATGCCTTTTGCGGCGAACACGTTTTCCATTTTCTGCAGCGCTTCCAGGCGCGGCGTGGTGGCCGGGTCGTCGCTGCCCATGTAATCGACCTCAACGAAGATGTCGCGCCGTCCGCGGCGCGCGCCCATTGCATAAAGATCCAGCCCGCCATAAGTGCCGCCGCTGACCTTGGCGCTGTCCGGTATGCCGTCCGCGTCGGAATCGATTACGCCGGGAGGCACATCATTCATTCCTGCGGGCGTTGAAAAATTCACCAGCGCCCAGTCGGCCGCAGTATCGCTATCGGCCATGCCGCCGGCCGCCAGCCTGACGATCGATTTGCCGTGCTCGTCGCTTGCCGAAGGAAGCGCAGCCACATTGCCGCCGTTCCAGCCGCCGGTAAGCGGTTCGACGAGCGAACTGCCGAAGCGGACAAAATCGGCGGTGGCATCCTTGCTGACCAGCTCCAGTGCGCCGTTCGCATTCCAGAACGGCACGATGCTGCCATTTCGCACATACACCATCTGGCCGTTGTCCTTGAACCGGTCCGATGTTTTCCCGGCAATGACGAGATAGCCTTTCGCCGGCACTTCGACCGATGGCAGCGCAAACGTCACCGGCTCGGAAGAAGCGGCACCGGTTTCGGGATTGATGCCTTTGCTGCGCAATGCATAAGCCGACAGCGACACCGGCGTCGTGCCGGGATTGTGTACCTCCAGCCACGCGACATCATTGCTGTAGTAATTCGTGCCCACCTCGGAAATGATCAGATAGCCAGGCAGGCTGCTCGTGCTCGTCTGCAGCTGCGCCGGCTCGCTGGCCGCAGGGGATTCACCGCCACCTCCGCCACCGCCGCATGCGGTGACACCAACGCCAATCAGCAGGGAACACGTTGCTGCCAGTAGTGAAGCTTTCCGGCATGCTTGCCGCAATTGCCATGGGTATTTGAAGCGAATCATCTAATGCCATCAGGAATGACCGAGGATTCCTGAAGACAACTAGATGGCACGAAAGTTTTCCGAGTGGAAAAATAAAAACAGGCATTTGCGACAACGACAACTTACTTTTTCACCACGCTGATATGCCCATCCGACTCCATATAGGCATAACGAACATTTTCCACCGACTCCACTCCCTGCTCGCGCAGCCTGCTCTGCAACTCTTCGTCAGTGATCAGTTCCCTGCGCATGTTTCGCTTCTGCAGGCGCCCTTCCTTGATCAGCATGATAGGCGGCGGGTCGGCAAACCGGCGAAATGTCTCAAAGCGGAAACTGAGCCAGTCCAGCAGGAGATTCCAGCCGATCAGCGTCGCCACCAGCACCATGCCGTCGCTGACCGACCGGTATTCGCCGGCCATTGCATTCTGCGAGGCGTCGGCCACGATGACCAGAATGAGCAGATCGGCAATCCCGACCGCGCCGACATCGCGCCGCACGACGAAGCGGAAGATGAAAAACAGGAACCAGTACATCGCACTGCCGCGAACCACGATCTCGGCCGGCGAAAGACTGAATCTGAACAGCTCACCCCAATCGACGGATAACAGGTTTTCCATGATCGCACCTCACTTTGCATTGCATGAACGGCACGAAAAAAATGGCGCCCGTGCGGGCGCCATTCGCTACAGGAGAAAAGATTCTCGGGAAGCGGTGCTTTATTGCCAGTACGGCGTCCGGTTATAGAACGAATGCACCTGCTCCGCCCAGGTGGTATCCGCCATCGACGGCCAGTGATCCTTGTCGAAGCCCGGTGC
>JAEZVM010000086.1 GCA_023420795.1 Pseudomonadota bacterium | reverse complement strand
CTGATGCAGGCTGCGATATACCGGAAGCAGCTCGAATCTGGCAAACCGGGCACCAGGAAGCAATGAAGGGAGAACATCACATGAATACATCCTTGGACACCAGGAATCCGCCGCTCGTCGTCTCCAGCCGGGACCTCGACCGCATCGAAGCCCTCCTCGAAGCGCCGGCATACCGGAACCTGCCCGGCATTGCCGCGCTGAGAAAGGAGCTCGACCGCGCCAGCATCGTGTCGCCGGAAGAGGTACCGGCCGGCGTGGTGACCATGAATTCGCAGGTGCTGTTCCGCGAACGCGGCACGAACGAGGAATACGGACTCACGCTGGTATACCCGAGGCCGGACAATCCGCCCGGCGCCGTGTCGATCTTCGCACCGGTAGGCAGTGCACTGCTCGGCCTGTCCGTCGGCCAGTCGATTTCCTGGCAGGTGCCGGGTGGGCGCGAACTGCTGCTCGACGTGCTCGACGTGGTCTATCAGCCGGAAGCCAGAGGCGAATATCACCGGTAGTTCAGGCTGGGTACACAAGGCCGAGCCGGAAAATCACTCAGGTTGGACCTGATATGGAAGAGGAAAGAAATGGGGAACTTCAAACGACTGCTCGCAGCAAGCGATTTCTCGGAACGCTCCGCACGTGCGGAAACGCGCGCCGCGATGCTGTGCGCGCAATTGAACTGCGTGTCGCTCGATCTGTTGACGGTCAATGACTCGGGAGTGCTGGCGGCGCTTGCATCCGTGCTGGACGACAGCCAACTGACCGCAAAACGCCTGCTGCTCAGCGGTGCCGAACGCGAGCTTGAGCAGAAGGCGCGGCAATTGCAGGAAGCGCATGGCATTCGCGTCGAGCATCATGTCAGACAAGGGCGGCCCGTGACCGAGATTCTTGCGAAAGCAGATCAGCTGCCGGCCGACCTGATTGCGATCGGCGCGCATGGCGGTAATGCGGTGACGGATCTGTTCCTCGGCAATAACGCCGACAAGCTGGTATGCCTCGGAAAGCGGCCCTTGCTGATAGTGAAGCGCGAGCCGGAACGCAGCTACGAGAAAGTGCTGGTGCCTGTGGATTTTTCGGAGGATTCGATACAGTCAGCCCGTCTTGCGCTGGAAATCGCGCCGAACGCACACATTACCTTCCTGCATGCGTTTACCGTACCGTTCGAAGGGCAGATGCATGGTGCGGGCATCGAATCGCAGGTCATCCACCAGTATCGCGTGAAGGCGGCCGACGAGGCACGGCGCAACCTGAACCAGTTCATCGAAGACCTCGGCCCACGTTCGCAGCTGCTGTCGCGCACGATTGCCTTCGGCTATCCGGTCCCGGTCATCTGCGAGGCGGCGAGATCGATGAGGCCGGATCTGATCGCGCTGGGCAAGCACGGCCGCTCCCGCTTCGAAGAACTGCTGCTCGGGAGCGTGACGCGGCGCATCGTCGATCAGGTTGACTGCGATGTGCTGGTGAGCACCGTGCCGGACGATTCCGGTGAATGGTACGACCGCACCGCTGCGTAGCCGGAAGAGGATTCCCGTCTGTTCAATGCCTGGGGGCGGCCAGACGGATCCGTCCCTGTTTCATGTCGCGCAGCCAGTTCAGCAGACGAAAGCTGAGGCCGCCATCCTTGCCGTCCGCGATTTCCAGCAGGCGAAATTTGAGTTCGCGCCGATAGCCGCTGAACATGGTCTGCAGCGCTAGCCTCCCGTGCCGCAGCAGGCGCGCAGGCGAGCGATAGATCAGCAGTTCCTCGTAATCCCGCCTGACGCCGAGCAGCGCGTACTTGTAGTCGAATCGCCCCCACATGAAGTGGAATTCCTTGGCGCCGCGCTCGATGCTCTCGCAGATCGTTCGCACGCAGCAGATCGTTCCTAGTCGCAGTTCGTCGTGGTCGGGGTGATGCGCGCCGATGTGCATGAAAAAATTGTCGCCTACCCGGCTGCATATGGCGCCGGCGCAGGTTTGTCCATCCATCGTCATGATACAAGCCATCCCGCCGTGCCGGACCAGGCTGGTCAGTCGGCGGATTTCGTCCTCGTCGATTTCGGATTGCTTGTTCTTCAGCGACATTCGGGCGCGATTCAACGCGACGACATCGGATACATGCCGCTCGCCGATGTCTTCGTTCAGATAGACGTCGAAGCGCAGCGAGGGGAACTGCCGGTCGAGCCGGTTCCAGTGCTTCCTGATGTTCTTGCGCGTGGCTTTTCCTAGCGCGGCCATGTATTGCTCCGGCGTGCCCGGCAGGCGCACCACGATATCCTCGGTGCGATAGAAATGCTGGACAGGAAAGGGCAGGCGAGCAGCATCGGCCTGTATCGCCCCGAACGCGACCACATCGACCGATTCATAAGCGTCGAACACATGCCGCACGAAGCGTTCTATTTCTCTCTCTTCGGGCGAGATCTGTTCGTTCAGCACCCGCGCGATCCCGTTTTCGATCCGGAACAGCAGTACGGCTGCGACCTTGCCATTGCTGTGCACGACATAAGTATGCGTGCCGCCGTCCATGCCGCCATAGATGCTGAACTGCGCCGGCGACGAGTACACATGCGCATACAGCGAAACCAGTTCCGGCCCGACAAACGGCGGCACGGCGTTTTCGTAGAGGGAAACGATGATTCGCTCCCGGTTTTCGAAGCTGTCGATGCCGCTGTTCCGGTTCATGGTCGCCATTGTGATGTCGTGAATGACTCGATTGCATTGCCTTCCTGTCGGGAGGACAGGGGCACGAGGAAAGGGTTCACGACGTGCCGCGCTTCATTGTCTGGACTCAAACGGCTTGTTCCGCTGAAGGATGTTCTGGCAAGCGCATCATTGGTGGCGAGAGGGCACCAAGAAGAATTTTGTGGGTCATAGCGGAACAGGAATCTGCGGTCGGCAAGCTGGAGAGAAGCGGGCGTGCGAACGCCGCTTTGTTCCATCGGCGCATTGCCTTCCGCCCAGCTCTGAATGGAGGCGACAAATGGAGCAACAGGCAATCAAGGCATTGCGCCCCGATGTCGAGGTGATGACGAAACAGCGCCTGCCATACTTCACGGGCATCTCCGGTCGGACGGTCGGAGCCACGGGCCTGTCGATGCACATTGTCGTGATACCGCCTGGCGCGCGCGCCGCGCCGCATATTCACGTCGGTTACGAAACCGGGCTCTATGTGCTCGAAGGCAGGGTATGCACGCGCTGGGGAGAGTCTCTCGAAAACGAGGTGATCAGCGAAGCCGGCGACTTCCTTTTCGTTCCACCCGGGGTGCCGCACGAAGCGATCAACCTGAGCGCTACCGAACCGGCGCGCGCGGTCGTTGCCCGCAATGATCCGGACGAACAGGACAAGGTAGAGCCATACGCAGGTCCGTCGCATTTTGCATAGGGCAATGTTCTTGCCTTTCCCGAATCAATGGAGCGGGGGACCGGGGTGTCCTATATTTCCAGACTGCCCCCCTTTATCCCAGTACCAATGCTCGAAGTCGTCGCCGGACATTGGTTGGCCAAAGTAAAAGCCCTGTACCTGCGTGCATCCATGCGCACGGACGTATTCCAGCGCGCTTTCGGTTTCAACGCCTTCCGCCACCACTTCCAGTTCCAGCGTACGGCTGAGCGCAATCATGGCGTTGGTCACGGCTCGGCTGACGGAATCGCTATCCAGCGGAGCGACGAACGACTTGTCGATCTTTACCTTGTTCAGCGGCAGGCGCGCCAGATAGGCGAGGCTGGAATGCCCGGTACCGAAATCGTCCAGCAGGATTTTCACGCCGAGCGACTGCAGGCGGGACAGTACTTCCACCGCGTGGCTGACGTCATCCATCACCGCCGTTTCGGTTAGTTCGACCTGCAACGCATGCGTGTCGATGCCATATTCACGTATTGTCCGTTCGAACCGCTCCGCAAAATCCTTATCGCGGAATTCCACGACCGACACATTTACCGCGATAGGAATCATGGGCAAGCCGTGTGCGATCCATCTTTTGTGCTGACGTGCCGCTTCCGCCAACAGCCAGCGCCCGATTGGATTGATCATGCCGGTCGCTTCCGCTACCGGCACGAAGCGGTCAGGGCCTACATCGGCGCCCCGGCAGCGCAGCAGCGCCTCGACGCTGACAACGCTGCCGGTTTCGACGTCCAGCACCGGCTGGTAGAAGAGATGCAATGTCTCATCGCGCAACGCGCTTTTCAACAGCGCTTCGATGCGGCTTTGCAACCGGTTTGCGGCGGAATACGCTGGCGAATAGAACTGGAAGTTGTTCCGCCCCCCCTGTTTGGCCTGGTACATCGCCAGATCGGCATGGCTGATCAAGGTGTCGATGTCCTGTCCATCCTCCGGGAAAATGCTGATGCCGATAGAAGTGGACAAGGACAGCGCCAGTTCACCGATCCGGTACGGCTCGCCAACCCGGGCGATGATCTGGCGCGCAATCTCTGCTGCCGCAGCTTCGTTCCTGATTTCCTGCAGCAGTACTACGAACTCATCGCCGCCTAGGCGGGTCACGATGTCCTCAGAGCGCAAGCGCTCAGCCAGCCGGCCGGCCACTTCCTTCAGTACCGCATCCCCGGTTTCATGGCCGTGGGTGTCATTGATCGGCTTGAATCGGCCCAGGTCCAGGAACAGCACTGCAGCACGCTGATTGTTGCGCCTAATATGCGGCAACATGTGATTGGCATACTCGAACAGCATCGCGCGATTGGGAAGTCCGGTGAGCGGATCATGCAAGGACGCATGGCGTATCACTTCTTCCGCCTGCTTGCGTTCAGTGATGTCGGAGAAAACCACGGCCAGGCGACGACTGTCCGGACCATCCAGGCGTGTGGCTGATACGGCCAGCCAGCGGTCGGGCGAACTGATGGGCATCTCGAACTGCGACGGCTCCCCTGTGCGCAGAACCTGTTCACAGCGTTCGCGCCAGATGGGATCGATATCCGGCATCAGTTCGGAGATGGTATGCCCGCGAGGATTGCCGAGCGTGGTATAGCGATCGAAAGCCGGATTGGTTTCAATGAAGCGCAAGTCGGCAACACCTCCTTTCTGGTCCGGGGCCGCTTCCATGATGAGAAAGGCTTCGCTCATCGAATCGAACAATGCGCGCAGGCGCTCTTCGGAATTGCGCAAGGCTTCCTCTGCATGCTTGCGTTCGGTAATGTCCCGAAATAACGCAGCCACCCGGTGCAGCTCGGGGCGCTGAATACGAAACGCGTAAACGTTCCACCAGCGGCCCATAGATGCCAAGTAATTCTCGAAATGGATCGATTCTCCTGTCAGGGCAACACGCCCATAAATGTCGAACCAGTGCTGTTCAAGGTCGGGAATGATGTCTCGTATCCAGCGGCCGACGACGTTGCCGATGCCGGTCTGGCGCTCGAAGGCCGGGCTGACTTCCAGAATCCGGTAATTCACCGGTTTGCGGTTTTCGTCGAACACCAGCTCCATCGTGCAGAAGCCCTGGTCGATCGCGTTGTACAACGCGAGGTATCGCTCCTGCGCCTCGCGCAGCTTCGCCTCGGCCTTGGCTCGTTCGACCGTTTCCCACGTCCGGTCGGCTATGTCTTCGATCAGGGCAATCTCGTCGCCAGTCCACATGCGCGCGGCAGCCGTATGAACACCCAGAATGGCCACTAGACGGCCTTGCTTGATCAGCGGTACACCGATCGTACCGATAGACTGGATCGCCTTGTATGCCTCTTTCTCGGTGGAGGTAAATCTGGGATCGGCTTGCGTGTCGGACGAAATCAGCGGCAGGCCGGCTTTATATCCTTCAAATACCCATTGGCCAAACCGGGGCGCAGGAAAATGTTCCGGCGTCATATGCGGCACATCACGCTCGAAGTGTCCGTCAAACACATAGTGATCCCCAGCTACCAGCGAGTAGAACACGCGGTTGGCATGCAGATACTCGCCCAGAAGACGGGCCGCCACGTGCTGGATCTCGTTCGGATCGGAGAGATCGCGCAAGGTATCCACCACACGTACGCGAAAGGCGTCGCGCGCCGCCGCTGCCCGCACCATAGCCTCGGCGCGGGACGCATCCGCTGCCAGCCAGGTGCGTTCGGCAGTGTTCTGGGCTATCTGTATTTCTTCGCTCTCCCAGTGATGCGGTGCGGAGCTGTGTAAGGCCAGCACGCTGCGCAACGGACCGGAGGGGGGCAGGGGAACCAGCAGCCCGGCACGCACGCCGATGCGTTCATATGCTGCTGCATGGCCTGCCGTACGCTGATCCAGCGCGACATCGTCGATTGCTGTCACTGTTCCGTTGCGCAAGGCTGCAATCATTTCAGGACCAAAATCATTCATCGTCGCTGTTGTGCCGGCCATGCTGGTAACACCCTCGGCGGCCCACTCGGGGCCGATGAAGGCGGTTCCATCGGAGGTGTTCACCTCGGCATACAGGACGCGCGAGACACCCAGCCGTCGGCCCAGCAATTCGATTGCCATCGTAACGACATCGTCTGGCGAGCCGATGTCGCGAAGCCGGTTGACGAGTTCGAGTTCGAAGGACTGGCGCTGTCCGGCAACGAATTGCTGCGTGGTTTCGATAACTGGGTTGAACACGCCGACCACTGTTCCCTCGTTGTCCCGTACGGGCAACAGGGAATAGGTGAACCATGCTTTTTCCATGCCGCGGCGGCGTATCTGGAACGAGGTATCAAGGTCAAAAATCGGTTCGCCGCTCAACGTGCGCTTCATGGAGGGTTCGAAATCCTTCCGGACTTCCGGCCATGCTTCCCAAAACGGACGGGCCAGTACGGATGGATGCTTGTCTCCAAGTACATCGATATAGGCGTCGTTATAAAAGAAGTGAAGTTCCTCACCCCACGCTAATGCGGTCGGCTGGCGGGAATCAAGCACCAGTTGAAGTGTCGTCTTGAGCGCGGCTGGCCAATCGGACGGATTTCCAAGGGAAAACAATGACCAGTCATGCGCTCGCAATAAGGCACGTACTTGGCCTTCTCCAGCAAAGAATGCATATTGGGGAGACAGGGAGGGTTTTCGTGGTGCACGCATCTGCCGATGCTAAAAGAGTAAGGGTCAATGTCTGACCCATTTACCCGGTAAAAATTCCTATGCTCCGTCGCAAGTTTTGTTAACAAAATGGATTGCAGATGGGAAAATTCGCTGAGAATGCCCATTACGTTTGTTGGGAGCTACGATACGTTATCGCCGCGAGGCTGCTCACATGCAATAGCCGAGACCAGGAATCAGTTCATCTTTGAAGAAACAATCCGCGTGCCTTCCGTGATCTGGTTACCAGGATAACGAATCACGGTTGCGCCCGGGGCCAAACCGGAAAGGATCTGCGCCTCGTCCTGATTTCTTTGTCCGACCTCGACCTTGCGCTCGCGAGCACGGCCATCTTCAACGGTGAATACATGCCACTCGTCGCCGGCGCGGAACAGGCTGCTGCCGGCCACTTTGGTCACCTTGTCTTCCGCCCAGATCACGATGCGCGCTTCGACCCGGTAGCCGTCTCCAAGCGGGCCGAGCGGATCGACCGGGTCGGCGATCACGTTCACGCGCTGTTCTTCCACGCCCAGCGCGGAGACCTTGGTGAACGCCACCGGCTCCACAAGACGGACCTTTGCCTGCAATACCTTGCCGCCACCCCAGCCTTCGAGCAGCATCGTATCGCCGGGGCTGATCTTGACGGCGTCGGTGGAGAGCACATCAACGACGACTTCATAGCGGTTCGGGTCGCCCACCGTCACCAATGGCGCGCCGGCATTGACGGTGCGCTCGCTTCTTTCGTGCACCTTCAGCACGTAGCCATCCACCGGCGAAGCGAGCTGCAACTGGCGAGGGCGGCCGCCGCTGGTGGTGCCGTCGGCGAGCAATGCAGCCTCCGCCGCTCTGACATCGGCCTGTGCCGCCTGCTGACGAGACTTGGCTGCATTCCATTCGGCGCGGCTGGTCTTTTCGGCGGTGAATGCCTTTTCGGCAGCCTGCGGTGAAATAAAATTGTTCTTGATCAGGTCTTCGACCCGGACACGCTCGCTGGTGGCGAACTGCATGTCGGTGTAGGCACGATCGGTGCGCAGTGCGGCTTCACGCGCCAGCGCCTTCGCCGCATCCAGCCGGGCCAGCGCTTCCTGCCGCTGGCGCGCATCCATCGGCAGCGGGTTCAGCGTGGCGACGACCTGGCCGCGCTTCACCGGATCGCCGTCATGCAGATCGACGCGCAGCAGCTCGGCGGCGACCGGCGCGGCCACGATGTATTTGTCGTGCACGCGTACCTGTCCCTGGTTGTTGACAGTGACTTGCAGCGGCCCTTCCGTGACCTGCGACAGTTCGGTCCGAACCGGATCGGGCGAGAACAGGAACCACCCGAGAGCCGCCAGCACCGCGGCGGTCCCGGCTCCCATGAGCCATTTGCGTCCCGCCTGCGATCGGCGCGCCTTTGCAGGAGCGGAAGAAGTGGACGGCGTATCGGTACGTTTATCCATGACTTGTTTCATTCGCGAGTTTTGAGAACCTGGATCAGATCCAGCTTTTGCACCTTGCGCCAGACGATGAAACCGGAAGCGGCAGCGGACAGCAGCACGACCGCGATCGACAGCAGGAAGGTACGGGTGCTGACCACCAGAGGAATACGGAACAGCTCCTGGCTCAGCAATTCCGATAGCAGCGCCGCCAGCCCATAGCCGAGCAGGCAGCCGAGCGGAATCGCCGCCAGCGTCAGCAGGCTCTGCTCGCCGAGCAGCATGCGGCCTACCTCCGCCTTGGTAAAACCGAGGATGCGCAGGCTGGCCAGCTCCAGCGCATGTTCGGACAGCGCGATGCGCGCCGAGTTATACACGACCCCGACGGCGATGACGCAGGCGAACACTACCAGCACGATGGTGTTGATCCGCATGTTTTCGGCGACCGTGGCGAGGAAGCTCTGCAGCATCGCTTCGCGCAGGCTCACGCTGCGAATCGCCGGAATCGTCTTGAGCGTGCGGTAAAGCTCCGCCTGATATTTCGGATCGACCGCAAGATAGGCGCCGGCAGCCGTTTCGGAACGCGAAGCGGCCCGCGACAGGGCGGCGCTGTCCATGTATGCGAGAGAGCCGATCGGCTCATCGACGATGCGCGCAACCCGTACCTCGATGGTCTGCCGCTCTCCCTCCAGCAGTTCGATGCTCAGGATGTCGCCGGGGCCGGCGGCCAGCACGTCAGCAAGTACCTGCGGCAACACGATGCCCTCTTGCGGCAGCTCGACCGGCCGTTCGTTCTCGTCCAGCACCCGGCGAAGCTCGCGCGACGGGCCGAGCCCGATGATCGCGGTCTTCTTCAGTCGATGGCCATGCCGCATTTCCACCGGAATGCTCTGGAAAGGTTCCACCCGCAGCACGCCGGGCAGGGAAGCGAGATTGTAGGCAACCGAGATGTCGCGCACCTCGTTGAACGAGACGCTCACGTCGTCGCGCTGCGCGGTGCGGAACTGGAGTCGGATGATTTCATCCAGTGCATCGAAGGTGTACTGCCCGGTGATCATCAGCGATAGCGCGAGCGCCAGCCCGAGGATGGACAGCAGCGCCTTGACCGGGTTGCGCTCCAGGTTGCGCATGATCATGCGCATCGACAGCGGCATGAAGCGCTGCAACCCTAGCCGCTCCAGCGGTCCCGGCTTGAAGCGGGCGGGCGCCTCCGGCCGCATCGCCTCGGCGGGCGCAAGTGCCAGTACGCGCGATACTGCGAGCACCGCACCGAACACTGCGGACAGCGCCGCCACCAGCAGCGATACCGCCACCGCAAAGCCGGACAGCGAAAAGTGCAGATAAGGGAAGTGATAGAACTTCGCATACAGGTCCGCGAGACCGCCGCCTATCCACGCGCCGAGCGCGATTCCGAGCACGCCGCCGATCATCACGGTCAGCAGCGCGAATTTCAGGTAGTGGCCGGCAACCGCGAGGCTGCTGTAGCCGAAGCTCTTCACCAGCGCGATCTGCGCGCGCTGCAGCGCCGTGATCCGCAGCAGCACGTTGTGGATCAGGAAGGCGGCCACGCCGAGAAAAATCGCCGGAATCACGGTGCCGCTCACCTTGTTGGACACCAGCTCGTTGTCGAGGAAGCTGTGCGAAAGCTGGTCCTTGCGGCCGTAGGCACCGAGTGCGCCGTAGGGTGCGAAGAGGCGGTCGAGGCGTTCGATAACCAGCGATTCGCTCGCGTACGGCGCGAGGATCACCGACAGGTCGTTGAAGCTGTCCTTCATGTTCAGTGCCGCCGCCAGCGCCTCGCGCGGCATCCACAGCACGCCGAAGCGGCGGTTGTCCGGGAAGGTGTTGCCGGACATTTCATTGATGTATTCCGGCGAGATCGCGATGCCGGTGACATGCAGGCGTTCCTTGCGGCCGTTGATGATCGCGCTCAGGGTGTCGCCCGGCCTCAGCCGGTTCGCCTCCGAGAACGCTTCGCTGGCCAGCACCTCCAGCCGGTTGACGACCTCCGGCATGCGGCCGGAGCGCAGATGCACGCGGTTAAGTCCGGTGTTCGGCTGCAGTGGCAGCGAAACTAGCCGACCGCTGGCCGGCTCGTCCAGCCCCGGCACGTCGAGCGACGCATCGAACACCACGCGGCCGTCGGCCTCGTTCACGCCCGGTATTTCCCGCACCTGTTCGAGCATGCCCAGCGGCGCGGCCTTGAAATGCGCGAAGACATCGGCAAAACGGTATTGCTCGTAATAGCTCATCTGCGAAGCGACCAACGCCTCGTAGGACGCGCGCATCGTGATCAGTGTGGCGATGCCGCACATTGCCACCAGCGCGATCGCGATTGCCTGCCCGCGCATGCGCCACAGGTCGCGCAGCAGCTTGAGATCCAGCGCTGCTACCACCGGATTTCCTCCGGCGACAGGCGCTTGTCGTTGGTTTCGATATGCGTGATCTGGCCGCTGCTGATATAGACCACACGATGCGCCATGCCGGCGATCGCCGCGTTATGGGTGATGACGGCGATGGTGGTGCCAAGTTCGCGGTTGATGCGGTCGAGCACTTCGAGAACCAGCTTGCCGGTGCGGAAATCGAGTGCGCCAGTCGGCTCGTCGCACAGCAGCATGTCCGGCTGCTTGGCGATGGCGCGCGCGATCGCGACACGCTGCTGCTCGCCGCCGGACAGCTGCGCCGGGAAATGATGGATGCGCTCTGCCAGCCCGACCAGCTTCAGCGCTTCCAGCGGATCCATCGGATTGGGGCTGATCTCGGTGACCAGCTGCACGTTTTCCAGCGCGGTCAAGCTCGGAATCAGGTTGTAGAACTGGAACACGAAGCCAACATGCTCGCGGCGAAACTCGGTCAGGTCGGCGTCGCCGGCGTCGGTCAGGTCGTGATCCAGATAGTTGAGCGTGCCTGCGCTCGGCGTATCCAGCCCGCCGAGGATGTTCAGTAGCGTCGATTTGCCGCTGCCGGAAGCGCCCAGCAGCACCACGAACTCGCCCTCGTACAGGTCGAGATTCACATCCCGCAGCGCGTTGACCTGCACCTCGCCCATCGTATAGGTCTTGCCGACGCTGCGCAGCGTGAACACCGCCTTGCGGCTTGCGGTGTCGGGAGTGTCGTTCTGGGTGTTCGATGGCATCGGTTATGGGTGGTTACCGGGAGCGTTCTACCGTAATCGTTGCTGCCGGAAATTTGATTGATTCAGGTCAATCGTCTCCAGACTGGAGCGATTGTCTCAATTTGTAGCAGCGGAGCACAAGAGCTGTGCCGTTTCGTGACAGAGAACCACCTCTTTTTACCTGTTTATGCTGGTCACGCCATGGCACGCCGATTGCCCTGTATGCCCGGTGCCCGCTGCACATTCCATCAATACTTACAGGAGGAAGACATGAATCTCGCAGACATCAGCAAGCTCGGCATCCGCAACCCGTTCAAGCAGCGCTACGACAACTTCATCGGTGGCAAATTCGTCGCGCCATCCGGCGGCGGCTACTTCGAGAACATCAGCCCGGTCATCGGCCAGCCGTTCTGTGAAGTGGCACGCTCGACCGCCGAAGACATTGAACTCGCGCTCGACGCCGCCCACGAGGCGAAGACGGCGTGGGGGCGCACCTCGCCAACGGAGCGCGCGAACATCCTGAACAAGATCGCCGACCGCATGGAAGCCAACCTGGAGTTGCTGGCGATGGCGGAAACCATCGACAACGGCAAGCCGATCCGCGAAACGACCGCGGCCGACATTCCGCTCGCGATCGACCATTTCCGCTACTTCGCCGGCGCGATCCGCGCGCAGGAAGGCTCGATCGCGCCGATCGATGACAGCACCTATGCTTACCACATCAAGGAGCCGCTCGGTGTGGTCGGCCAGATCATCCCGTGGAACTTCCCGATACTGATGGCGGTATGGAAGCTCGCGCCCGCGCTCGCTGCCGGCAACTGCGTGGTGCTCAAACCCGCCGAGCAGACGCCGGCATCGATCATGGTGCTGATGGAACTGATCGGCGACCTGTTGCCGCCGGGCGTGGTGAACGTCGTCAACGGCTTCGGCCTGGAAGCCGGCAAGCCGCTCGCCTCCAGCAAGCGCATCGCCAAGATCGCATTCACCGGCGAAACCACCACCGGCCGCCTGATTATGCAGTACGCTGCGCAGAACATCATCCCGGTCACGCTGGAACTCGGCGGCAAGTCGCCCAACATCTTTTTCGCGGATGTGATGGACAGCGACGACGACTACTTCGACAAGTGCATGGAAGGCTTTGCGATGTTCGCGTTGAACCAAGGCGAAGTCTGCACCTGTCCGTCGCGGGTGCTGGTGCAGGAATCGATCTACGACAGGTTCATGGAGCGCGCCGTCAAGCGCGTCGAGGCGATCCGGCAGGGCAGTCCGCTCGACAGCGCGACGATGATAGGCGCCCAGGCATCGCAGGAACAGCTGGAAAAAATCCTGTCCTATCTCGACATCGGCAAGCAGGAAGGCGCGAAGGTGCTGACAGGCGGCGAGCGCAACAGCCTGCCCGGCGACCTCGAAGGCGGCTACTACGTGAAGCCGACCATCTTCGAAGGCCATAACAAGATGCGCGTCTTCCAGGAAGAGATATTCGGCCCGGTGGTCTCGGTCACGAAATTCAAGGATGAGGACGAAGCGCTGGAAATCGCCAACGACACGCTGTACGGCCTCGGCGCCGGCGTCTGGACCCGCGACGGCTCGCGCGCCTTCCGCATGGGCCGTGCCATCCAGGCGGGCAGGGTATGGACCAACTGCTACCACCTGTACCCGGCGCATGCGGCCTTCGGCGGCTACAAGCAGTCCGGCATCGGGCGCGAGAACCACAAGATGATGCTGGACCATTACCAGCAGACGAAGAACCTACTCGTCAGCTACAGCCCGAAGGCGCTCGGGTTCTTCTGATCGTCCATTTGCGGATCGGGGGAAGGACGTCAGCCAATCCTCCCCCTGTCATCCCGAATGAACGTGAGGGATCTCGCCCATGCATACCACCAGTGTCACCCGAGATCCCTCACATGCGTTCGGGATGACACATCGTTTCCTTTCAGAGAGGTATGCATGAACCAACCACCCATCCCCCGCGTCATCGCCACCGAACCGGCGGCAGCCTTCATCGCAATCCTGCGTGAAAAACACGGCCCGTTGATGTTCTTCCAGTCCGGCGGCTGCTGTGACGGCAGCGCGCCGATGTGCTACCGGCAGGATGAATACCAGCTCGGCGATACGGACGTTCGCCTTGGCGACATCGAAGGCACGCCGTTCTACATGAACAGCGACCAGTTCGAATACTGGAAGCACACGCAGCTCATCATCGACGTGGTGGACGGCAATGGCGGCATGTTTTCGCTGGATAACGGAACGGGGAAGCGGTTTCTGACGCGGTCGCGCTTGTTTACGGATGATGAGTGCGAGGTGCTGAAGGAGAGGGAAGGCGCATGCGGTACATAAATTAGAGCGAGCGGTAATTTGGCCCGTAGTACCTCACGATTGAGTTCACCGGCCGGGCTGGAAAATTTTGCACCATTCGATGAAATGAAGGGGGAGACACCGAAAACTTAGAAAGTAATACGTACAGACGGGGCGCTCCGCTTTGCCTCGCCGTGATAAACGGCTTCGATATTGTTCCCGTCCGGATCGAGAACGAAGGCAGCATAGTATCCAGGGTGATAATGCGCGCGCTCTCCGGGTGAACCATTATCTTTTCCACCATTGGCCAGAGCCGCCTTGTAGAACGAGTCCACCATTTTTCGGCTTTCCGCCTGAAAAGCGAGATGATGCCGACCGGTTAAATGTCCTTGCGCGGCTTTACTTTCGGAAGTGGAAATAAACAATTCATCTGCCCAGAAGTAGTCGTCGGCGCCGCCGCCAATTGGGATATTCAGACTCTCAAAAATACCGGTGTAAAACCGTCGCGCTGCGGAAAGATCTCGTACGACCAATTGAATGTGATCGATCAATCGGCCTCGGTGTAGTTCCTGCTTTTCCATTCCGTACTCCTTTTGCGAGAGCATTTAACAAAAAAGTAACACCATGATATGAATGATTGGATGCGTATGAGAGTTCAATTGGTCTCACGCACAGGTTGGCCGGTAAAAACGTGGCGCATTTTTATCCGTGTTGAGCCTGCAGTTAGACCGCACACGCTTCGACTTGAGCCTTTGACAAGCGCAAAGTCTTGGCCATGTGGCCTCGCCAAAGCCTCTGGGTAATGAGGAACAGCCAACGGGTTCGGCTGACGAACTGATAGCGCCATCGAACGGTTGTGGGTTGAGTAACCGAGCCTTGCTCAAACTACCATTCGCCATGCGCTTCTGACGCGAAGAAGCGCAGGATGCCGGCGAAACCTTTGACGGTGTAGGCAAAATGGGAAGGAAACCGGTATGCCGTAAGGGCCTCTTGCGCCGAACTACCGTCGGAGAGCGGGACAGTACGACTTTGACTTGCTGCATCCCATGTGCCGGTTTGATCACGCATGCCCTTGACCGCAGGCAAAGGCCGAAAGCCAGTGAAGATGTTTGCCAGATCAATGGGGACAATATGGCTGAAAGCCTTATCGCATGGAACCATTATGTCGACATGGACTTCTGCAGAAGTGGATCGCATAGTTTGACTCCTTTAGGTAAGGTCTAACTTTAAGGTAATGGGCGGGAAGCGCCCCGATCCTCCGCAATGTTAGGACGTGAACAGTAGCCACGCTTTTCAACAGTCTGCTAAGCCGCTTATTCTTCCTGAATCTGGCGAACCAACAAAGCCAGCGATAGGATAAGGCTAGGAGCTAGGCGACATCGAAAGTACACCGTTCTACATGAACAGCGACCAGTTTGAATACTGGAAGCACACGCAGCTCATCAGGCAACTGTCAGATCAGAGCGTGTTTACTACACATGATGCTTGAACTGGGCATCATTGCCATGTGTTGGCTCCACGCTCGAAGCCTCCACGATACGGGCTGCCGACACAGAACCGGTGCCCGCTCGGCGCCTGCATTACAACCCACTTTTCTTTGCGAGATACGACTGTCGCACCCAGATTCTCCAGGCGCGCCACCTCAGGCTCTATTGAATCCGTTTCAATGTCGAGATGCGCTCGCGGCTCATGCTGAACCCGCTGGATAATGACCTGCACCTCGCCAGACGGTGTCGCAAGCTGAACGAAATTGCTTGATGTGTCCAGATCTTCGGGCAGCGGATAGCCCAGTACGGAACTCCAGAATTGCGCCTCTGACAGCAGATCATTTGTCTGACAGTCGATGACGATATTCCCGAGTCTGCTCTTGTGCATCGGCGCTCCTTTTTGATGTCCAACGCTCGCCAAAAACATTACCCGGCATACGCCCGTTCCAGCTCCGCGATTTCAAGCTTTCTCATCTGAAGCACTGCCTGCATGACCTTCTCCGATTTTCCGGAATCCGGATCGGCCAGCATCCGAGTCAATATCCGCGGAACGACCTGCCATGAAACGCCGAACCTGTCCTTCAGCCAGCCGCATTGCTGCGCGTTCTCGTCACCGTCTTCCGACAGTTTCTGCCAGTAGTAATCGACTTCTTCTTGCGTATCACAATTGACCTGGAACGAGACGGCTTCGTTGAACTTGAATACCGGCCCGCCGTTGAGCGCGGTGAACGCCTGACCATCGAGTTCGAATGCCACGGTCATCACTGTTCCGGCGGGCATTCGGTGAATTTCATGTCCGGCTTCTCCGTAGCGCGTGACCATCACGATGCGGGAGTTTCTGAAAATGCCGGTGTAAAACGCCGCAGCCTGTTCGGCCTGGTTGTCGAACCATAAGCATGGGCTGATTCTTTGAACGGTTTGCATGAGTGTTCTCCTGTCGGGGTCAAGGGGAACCGAGCTTTCTGTATATCGTATTGCGCGACACGCCGAGCGCTCGCGCTGCGGCCGAGACATTGCCGCCGTGCCGTGCCAGCGCTTCGCGGATCGCCGAAATTTCCATGTCCGCCAGCCGACTGCGTTCCGCCGCGCCGCGCGGTGTTCTGGCTGCGGATTCGGTGGGAGACATATCGGCCGCATCCTCGAGAAAATCCTCCGGCAGATGCTCGCGGCGGATTTCTCTGTCTTCGCCCGCCATGACGATGGCGGTACGCAGCAGGTTGCTCAACTGCCGAACGTTTCCCGGCCATCCATGCCGCACGAATAGCGCCATCACATCGGGCGCGATGCTGTAATGGCCGCCGTTGGATTCCACCATCAGCAGTTTCCTGACCACAGCCTCAAGATCGGTGCGCTCGCGCAATGGCGGCAGCTTTACCACCAGCCCGTTGATCCGGTAATACAGGTCTTCGCGGAACGCGCCGCTGGCGATCAGTTCGCGCAGGTTGCGATTGGTCGCGCAGACGAGCGCGATGTTGACCGGAATCGATTTCGCGCTGCCCAGCGGCGTGACCGTGCGTTCCTGCAGCACGCGCAACAGCCGTGCTTGCAGGCTCAGGGGCATGTCGCCGATTTCGTCGAGAAATAAAGTGCCGCCGTTGGCCTGCAGGATCTTGCCGATTGCTCCTTTGCGGCGCGCGCCGGTGAACGCGCCGTCCTCGTAGCCGAACAGTTCCGATTCGATCAAGGTCTCCGGAATGGATGCGCAGTTGACTGCAACGAAGGGCGCTGCGGCACGCGGTGAATCATTGTGGATCGCCTGCGCAAGCAGTTCCTTTCCGGTGCCGGTCTCGCCTGTGATCAGGATCGGGATGTCGCGCCCAAGCACCTTGCCGACCTTGCCGATCACGGCGGCGACCTGCGGGTCGCCAGTGTCCAGATAGCGCAGGCTGGACAGGCGGCGTGGCTGCGGAAGGTCGGAGATGCGCCGGGTAAACGGCTGGCGCTCTCCGGGGGCGTCTTGCGGCGCATGCTGGAAAACACTGTTCGACAGCCGCAGTTCGGCACGCGCCTGTACGCGCACGCCGCTGGGCAGGCACAGATTCAGCAGGCCCGGTGCAGCGGTGCGGTAATGGTCGAACAGCGCCGATACCGGCAGGCCGAACAGCGAACTGAAACTGTGCGCCTTCAATGCCGCGAGCGGCACGCCGAGCTGGAACAGGCCGCTGCGGTTGGCCGACAGGAAGCGCCCGCCGGGCGAGAACGAGGCGATGCCTTCCATCAGCGTGCCGATGAATTCCGGCCGGCTGTGGAAATGTAGCGTGATCGCGTCCTGGAACGCGGCCGAAAAAAGCTGATTCTCGATCATCTGTGCCGACATGCGCACCAGCGCCATCGTGTGCTTGTGGAAGCTGTGGCGGTCGCCGCTGACGTCCAGCACGCCGATCACCTTGCCCTGATGGTCGAAAATGGGCGCGGCGGAGCAGGTGAGGAAATGGTTCGCCGTCAGGAAGTGCTGGTCGGCATGCACCAAGGCCGGTGTGCGCTCGGCGATCGCGGTGCCGATCGCATTGGTGCCCTTGCTCTGCTCGGACCATGCTGCGCCAGGCTGCAGCGCGACGCGGTCGGCTTTTTCGAGGAAATCCGCATCGCCGATCGAGTGCACGATCAGGCCGGCGGCATCGGTCAGGACCACCATGTTGTGGGTGTTGACGATCTGCTCGTACAGCGTTTCCATGACCGGTAGCGCATGGGTGTAGAGCGTGCGGTTCTGCTCGACGAGCTGCGCGAGGTCGGCGCGGCCGATGCGGCTGAAGTCGGGCTCGAAGTTTTCGGAGAGCCCATACGCGGCCGAGCGCTGGTGCGCGCTTTCTATCATGGGCGATGCGCCGGAAGCCGCGAACACGGAGGTTCGTTGCGCCGGGCGCTGCTCTCCTTGCTGAGATCCTGTGAACCGGTTCATGTCGTCTCCGCCGCCGGTGCGCCACGCGAAGTGGCTTCTTGTGAGTGTTTCGAGGCAGTGTATCACTGCGCTTCGAACGCGATGTGTCCCAATTTGACACAGTTGCCTGTCTCGGCGCAGGGTGGAAACGTTGCCTCATTTGTTGGCGGTCAAAGCAAGCTGCAAGACATTTGCTGGCGGGCATATTCACTCAGATTTCGTGACCCGCTGATTCTCGCGGTTTTATGCGTTACCCTCTTGATGCCTTCAGATTAATGACCGGGAAGATTGGAATGATGGATCAGGCTGTGGCGGACCAGAAAATGCTGGTAAAGGCTTTTGCCACGACTTTGCCGGGGCAACCGGCACAGTTCTTCGAGACGCACATATCGCTCGTGGTGGTGGCCGGTGGCTACGCCTACAAGTTCAAGAAGCCGGTGCAATTCGATTTCGTCGATTTCTCGACGCTCGACGTGCGCCGCTTCTACTGTGACGAAGAACTGCGACTGAATGTGCGGCTTGCGCCGGACATTTACCTAGATGTCGTCGCGCTGACAGGGGCGCCGGATCGGCCGGCCATTGGCGGCGCCGGCCCGGTGTTGGAATATGCCGTGAGGATGCGGGCATTTGAGCAGTCCGCGCTGTGGAGCCATCGCCTGCAACGCCGGCTGCTGACGCCGGAAGAGGCAGACCGGCTGGCCGAGCGCATCGCGCGCTTCCATGACGGTGCAGCCGTTGCCTCCGCAGATGCGCCGTGGTGCATACCGGCCGCACTGCATGCCATTGCCGACGAGACGATCGGACAGATCACCTTGCTGGTCGATGAAGAAGCAGACCGTGAACGCATCGCCGTGCTGGATGCATGGGAACGCGAACAGCGTGCGCGCCTTGCAGAGCGGTTCCTTGTTCGCAAGGCGACGGGATCGATCCGGGAATGCCACGGCGATCTCCACGGCGGCAATATCCTCACCATCGGCGAGACCGTGGAGGCATTCGACTGCATCGAATTCAACGACAGCCTGCGCTGGATCGATGTGATGAACGACATCGCGTTCGTCTGCATGGATCTGCGTTTCGCGCAGCGCCCCGATCTTGCGGCCCGCTTCCTGAACCGTTACTTGGAATCGACCGGGGATTATGCCGGGCTGGCCGTCCTGCATTACTACGAAGTGCATCGGGCTCTGATACGCTGCAAGGTCACATTGCTGCGGGCCGTGCAGGCGAATGGTGCAGAGGCGGCATCGATCCGGCGGCAGGGGCTGGCCTATCTCGCATTCGCGCAGCAGCGCATCCGCCGCAGGAAACCGGCGATCCTGATCACGCATGGTTTTTCAGGCTGCGGCAAATCCACGCTGGCGCGCAAGCTGGTGGAGACACTCGATGCGGTGCAGCTGCGCTCGGACGTGGAACGCAAGCGGATGCACGGCATTCCGGCAACCGAGCGCGCATCGCGAGAGAGCGGGCTGTATGCGTCATCGGCTACGCAGGATACCTACCTGCGCCTGCGCACGCTGGCCGAAACGGTAGTCCGGGCGGGCTGGCCGGCGATCATTGATGCGACCTTCCTGAAGGCAGAGCCGCGCGCGCAGTTCCGGCAACTGGCGCGGGAACTGGGGGTGCCTTTCCTTATTCTCGACATGCGGGCAGGCGAAGCGACGCTGAAGGCGCGCATCATGCAGCGTGAACGAACGGAACACGATGCTTCGGATGCGGGGCTGGAGGTGCTGGCGCTTCAGCTGGCAAGCCACGATCCGCTGTCGGAACAGGAGATGCCGGAAGTGCTTGCTGTCGATGCGGAGGCTGGACGGTACGAGGATGCGGCGGTGGAGGTGAGGAGCCGGCTGGAAGCGATGTCGTGCTGGTAAGCCGGAAACATCGGCACAGGGAGGCGGATGCCTCCCTGTATTGGTGAGGCGCCTTACCGGAACACCATCACCGGCACGGGCGAATGGGCAATCACCTTCTGCGTTTCGCTGCCCGCAAACAGCTTGTTCAGCCCCTTGCGGCCATGGGTCGCCATGAAGATCGCATCGCAATCCAGCTTCTGCGCTGCGGCGACGATTTCATCATGCGGGTTCAGGCCGTGGACGACAACCGTCTCGCAGGGCACCTGCGCGGCAGAAGCTGCAGCCGCTGCCTTATCCACATGTTCCTGCGCGAGTTCGAGCGCCCGCTGTTCATAGGCGGCGGAACCGCCGGCGTAGGGGCTTTCCGATATCGGCGGGAACGGATAAGGCTCGGCGACGGAGATCACAACGAGCCGTCCGCCGGTCTGCCGGGCGAATTCGAGGGCGCCATTGAGCGCTTTGTCGGAGTGGGCCGAACCGTCGGTCGCTACGAGGATTTTCTTCATCATCTTGTTCTTTCAGTGACGCGGAGGCATCCGCAAACATGTCCGGATCGAAGTATAGCGAAAGCGACAAGCGAGCGCGGCCAGGCGCCGGATCGGCCGATAGGCAGGCAATGTGGATTTGATTGAGACAGATCAAGCGGCCCGGCCAGGAAGAGAGCGCTGGCGGCCGCGCCGGCCTTGAACCCGGAAATAAATTATCTAAAATGACCTTGCAGGAAATAAGGTTATCGCGCGCGGCCTGTTCAATGCGGGCCGGGGATTGGTTTGGCTCGCTGAAAGGAAAGTAAGGATGTTCAGGACGATACTTGCGCCTCACGACGGTTCGCCTGTTTCAGAAAAGGCAGTGAATGCAGCGATCCAGTTTGCGCAGCAGTACGGCTGCAAAGTCGTCGTGATTTCGGTCGCCGAGCCGTATCCGTATTCGGCGCTGGCCGAAACCGCTTTTACCGACGAACGCTCGGTCTATGAGGAAAAGATGCGCGAGATCGCGG
>JAEZVM010000016.1 GCA_023420795.1 Pseudomonadota bacterium | reverse complement strand
GTGATTCCGCTCGACCGCATGGGTGAATACACCGACGGCATCGAGCGCATCAACATTGAGCTGTCCATCAAAAACAAGCTGCAACTGCTGGACGAGCTGCGCAGCTTCTTCTCTGCCGGCCATCTGCCGCTCGGCAAGAGCGACGATGCGGATGCGAACGACATCCCGGCCGAGGAACTTCTCGGCGACCGCGTCAGCCAAGTACTGCAGCTGATCGATGCGACCTACGCACGCTGGTCCTACCTGCTGACGCAACTTGATAAACCGCTGCGTGAAGCAAAGACGGAACTGAGCGCCCTCGGCCTCGACCGTCTGGCCGATACGTTTGAGGAACGCCTCGGCAGACAGCCGGATGCGACAGTGTTCCATGTGCTGCAGGACCGGACGGTGCGCATCTCGTGGAAAACCGAATTGCGCGCGCCGTTCCGCCAGATCTTCAACGGCGGCGCCTTCAAGCTGATCCTGGACGAATGCACCGCGATCCACAAGCGGGTGCTGCGTGGCCGTGTGTTCGTGTCACTTCACATGCATGCAGGCGACGGCAACGTACACACCAACCTGCCGGTTAATTCCGATCACTACGAGATGCTGCAGGATGCGCATGCGGCAGTTGCGCGCATCATGAAGCTGGCGCGCTCGCTCAATGGCGTGATCTCCGGCGAGCATGGCATCGGCATCACCAAGCTCGAGTTCCTGACCGAAGAGGAAATCGGTGACTTCCGCGCCTATAAGCAGCGCATCGATCCGGAGGGCCGTTTCAACAAAGGCAAGCTACTCAACGATCCGAACATGCCGGCTGACCTGCGCAATGCCTACACCCCATCGTTCGGGCTAATGGGGCATGAATCGCTGATCATGCAGCAGAGCGATATTGGCGCGATCGCCAACAGCGTCAAGGACTGCCTGCGTTGCGGCAAATGCAAGCCGGTGTGCTCGACCCATGTGCCGCGCGCGAACCTGCTGTACTCGCCGCGCAACAAGATTCTCGCGACTTCGCTATTGGTCGAGGCCTTTCTGTACGAAGAGCAGACCCGCCGCGGCGTCTCGATCAAGCACTGGGAAGAATTCGAAGATGTGGCCGACCACTGCACGGTCTGCCACCGCTGCGTGAACCCCTGCCCGGTTGATATCGACTTCGGCGACGTGTCGATGAATATGCGCAACCTGCTGCGCAAGATGGACAAGAAGTCGTTCAATCCCGGCACTGCCGCAGCGATGTTCTTCCTGAACGCGACCGATCCGGCGACCATCAACGCGACCCGCGCGGCGATGACCGGCATCGGCTTCAAGGCGCAGCGCCTGGCGAATGACGTGCTGAAGAAGTTTGCGAAGAAGCAGACCAAGGCGCCGCCGGCCACGCACGGCAAACCGCCGGTGAAGGAACAGGTGATCCACTTCATCAACAAGAAGATGCCGGGCAATCTGCCGAAGAAAACCGCGCGTGCGCTGCTCGATATCGAAGACGACAAGATCGTGCCGATCATCCGCGATCCGATGAAGACCACTGCCGATACGGAAGCAGTGTTCTACTTCCCGGGCTGCGGCTCCGAACGCCTGTTCTCGCAGGTCGGCCTCGCAACGCAGGCAATGCTGTGGCATGTCGGCGTGCAGACGGTGCTGCCGCCGGGTTACCTGTGCTGCGGCTATCCACAGCGCGGCAACGGCCAGTACGACAAGGCCGAGAAAATGATGACGGACAACCGGGTGTTGTTCCATCGCATGGCCAACACGCTGAACTACCTCGATATCAAGACGGTCGTAGTGTCATGCGGAACCTGTTACGACCAGTTGCAGAGCTATGAATTCGAGAAGATTTTCCCGGGCTGCCGGATCATCGACATTCACGAGTATCTGCTGGAAAAGGGCGTGAAGCTCGAAGGCGTAGGCGGCGTGCGTTACATGTACCACGAGCCTTGCCACAATCCGATGAAGCAGCAGGATTCGCTGAAGACGGTGAATGCGCTGATTACGGTTGCCGATGGACAGAAGGTCGAGAAGAACGATCGCTGCTGCGGCGAGTCCGGCACGTTCGGCGTCAGCCGCCCGGACATCTCGACGCAGGTTCGCTTCCGCAAGGAAGAGGAAATGCGCAAGGGTGCCGACAAGCTGCGCGCGGACGGCTTCAACGGCGATGTGAAGATCCTGACGTCCTGCCCGTCCTGCCTGCAGGGCCTGACGCGCTACAACGAGGACTCCGGCACCACTGCCGACTATATCGTGATCGAGATGGCCAAGCATTTGCTGGGCGAGAACTGGCTGCCCGATTACGTGGCGCGGGCCAATAACGGCGGCATTGAACGTGTGTTGGTATAAGTCCAGATGACGAAAGAGACAGGCTGCGAATTGTGCATTCAGCCCGGTGGCGATGTGATCTACCGGGACGACAACTACCGGATCGTGCTCGTCGATGACGAGCGCTATCCTGGTTTTTGCCGTGTGATCTGGAATGCGCATGCGCGGGAAATGACCGATCTGCCGAGCGCAGAACGCGCCATCCTGATTGCCGCCGTATGGCAGGTCGAGGAAGCGGTGCGCGAGGTGATGCAGCCGCACAAGGTCAACGTCGCCAGCCTGGGCAACGTAGTGCCGCATCTGCATTGGCATGTGATTCCGCGCTACGAGGATGATGCGCATTTTCCGAACCCGATATGGGGTGAAATCAGGCGCACGCCCGTATCGGCCGATCTCGCCAAACGCAAGGGGCTGGTTCCCAAGCTGCGCGAGGCGATTCTCGACCGCTTTGCCCGCTCGCTACTCTGAATATGGCTGACTCTCAAAAGAACACCCCGACCGCGCTGACGGTGCACAAGCAATCGCGCTCCCTGGAAATCGCGTTCGACAGCGGCGAAGTGTTTTCGCTGCCGTTCGAATACCTGCGCGTGTATTCGCCCTCGGCAGAAGTGCGGGGGCATGGATCAGGGCAGGAGGTTTTGCAGACCGGCAAGCGTGACGTGCTGATTACCGCGCTGGAGCCGGTCGGCCATTACGCGGTTCAACCGCATTTTTCCGATACCCACACCACCGGCATCTATACCTGGGACTATCTGTACTGGCTCGGCGCCAACCAGGCGCAACTGTGGGAAGACTATCTGAAGCGGCTGGAAGCGGCCGGCTTTACCCGCGAGACGGGGCGCGATGCACCGATGCTCGGGGAGAAGAGCGGCTGCGGTCATCACTGATTTCTGCCCGTCACCTGAAGTATTCCGGGAACGCTTGGCAATCCTGCATGTCTGCACTTGTATAATGTGCGGCTCGGATTAACAAGGCCGTTTCCATGACGAATACCACGCATTTCGGTTATCAGACCGTCCCCGAAGAAGAAAAGGCGCATAAAGTTGCGCAGGTTTTTCATTCCGTTGCCTCCAAATACGATGTGATGAACGACCTGATGTCAGGTGGGCTGCATCGTATCTGGAAGACCTTTACCATTGCGCAAGCCGGCATCCGGCCTGGCTTCAAGGTGCTCGACATTGCCGGCGGCACCGGCGACCTGGCCAAGGCATTCGCGAAGCAGGCAGGCCCGACCGGCGAAGTGTGGCTCACCGATATCAATGAATCGATGCTGCGCGTCGGGCGCGACCGGTTGCTGAACAAGGGGTTGGCAACTCCTACCCTGTTGTGTGATGCGGAAAAGCTGCCATTCCCGAGCAATTACTTCGACCGTGTGAGCGTTGCCTTTGGACTGCGCAACATGACGCACAAGGACGTTGCGCTTTCGGAAATGCAGCGGGTCTTGAAGCCGGGCGGCAAGCTGCTGGTGCTGGAATTCTCAAAGGTATGGGAGCCCCTACAAAAACCGTATGACGTTTATTCGTTTTCCGTTCTTCCCTGGCTGGGCAAGCAGATTGCAAACGATTCGGAAAGCTATCGCTATCTGGCCGAATCGATCCGCATGCATCCGGACCAGGAAACCCTGAAAACCATGATGCAGGATGCCGGACTGGAGCGCGTCGAGTACTACAACCTGACAGCAGGTGTAGCGGCGCTGCACACCGGCATCAAGCTTTAGGAGATTGCCATGAAAAGATTCCTGATTGCCCTGATGATCGCCGTGAGTGCGGGATCGATGGTCGTGTCCGAGGCGGAAGCCAAGCGCATGGGCGGCGGCGGTTCCTTCGGACGGCAGTCGCAAGGCCTGAGCCGCCAGACCCCGGCGCAACCGGCGCAGAACCAGATGACCAATCCGTCCAGCCAGCAGCGCCAGGCTGCGGCCCCCGGCGCGCAGACGCCGCCAAAGCCGGCCAGCCCGTGGCGCAACATCCTCGGCGGCGCATTGCTCGGCCTCGGTCTCGGTGCGCTGCTGTCGCACCTCGGCATCGGCGGCGCGCTGGCCAGCATGATCAGCACCATCCTGATGATCGGACTGCTTGCGCTGGCAGCAATGGTCATTTACCGGATGTTCCGTCGCAAGCAACCGGATGCGCACGCACGGCATGCATACGCTGGCGGCTATTCGAACGGTGCTGCCGCGGATGTTCGTACTCCTGAAATCGGTTCGCATGTCGGTGCGCAGCCTGCGGCATTCCAGGCTGATATGCAGACAGGCGGCAGCGTCTCGGACATTCCTGCGGATTTCGATGTGCCGGGCTTTCTGCGCAATGCGAAAACTTACTTCATCCGCCTGCAGGCGGCATGGGATCGGGCTGATGTGAACGACATCCGTGAATTCACGACGCCGGAAATGTTCGGCGAGCTGCGCCTGCAGTTGCAGGAGCGCGGCGCATCGCCGAACCATACCGATGTGGTTTCGCTGGACGCCGATCTGCTGCGCCTTGAAACGGTGGGTAAGGACTACATTGCC
Organism: Pseudomonadota bacterium; assembly: GCA_023420795.1. Classification (GTDB taxonomy): domain Bacteria; phylum Pseudomonadota; class Gammaproteobacteria; order Burkholderiales; family Burkholderiaceae_D; genus Noviherbaspirillum. Next base: position 12,521 of record JAEZVM010000016.1, on the reverse strand, counting down.
AGCGTGCGCTTTTCCGGCATGATCAAGGAAGCCGAGAATGCGCCGGTAGAGCCGTTTACCGAAGTGTGGAACCTGTCCAAGCCGGTGTCCGGACAGGGCGGCTGGCTGCTTGCCGGCATCCAACAATTATCCTGAGCCGGCTGAAATAACCTGCGGCAAGCTGGTAAACTGAGGGCCGCCCGTGAATCGTCACGGGCGGCTTTGTTTTTGTGACCATGATTTCTTCTCCTCTATCCGCCGCAATCAATCATTTGCTGGCCCAGGAATCCTGGGCGCGCGAAAAACTCGGCCGGCATGCCGGCAAGGTCGCGTGTTTCGATGCAGGAGTGGCCGCGGTCAGGCTGAAGGTGGCTTCGGACGGCATGGTGCAGGCCGCCCTTGCCGATGCGCCGGTCAACGTAACGATTCGTGTCAAGTTGTCCGACCTGCCACTGATCGCGCAGAACCGCGAACACGCGTTTTCCTATGTACAGATCGAGGGCGATGCGGACTTCGCCAACACCATTTCGCAGTTGAGCGAAAACCTGCGCTGGGAAGCGGAACATGATTTGAGCAAATGGATCGGCGACATTGCAGCCAAACGCGTGGTTGGCGGCGTGCGCGGTGCGCTGGAGGCAGCGAAGGCGACGCAGCAGCGCTTTGCCGAAAACCTGGCAGAGTTTTTTCTTGACGAAAAGCCGCTGCTGGTGCGGCCGCAGGTGGTGGCCGATTTCTCCGCCGATGTCACTAAGTTGCGCGATGATGTCGAGCGCCTCGCAAAGCGTATAGAAAAGTTAAAGGAAAGCCGCTAAATGTTAGTCAAGATGCTGCGGCTCTTTAAAATCGGCCGGGTGATCGTTCGCTATGGGTTGGACGACATCGCGATATCCAGTCTTGCTCATCCACGCATTGCGAAATTGATCGCCGCATTCATGTTCTGGCGTGACATTTCCGCGCCGCGTGGCGTGCGGCTGCGCCAGGCGCTGGAAGACCTCGGCCCGATCTTCGTGAAATTCGGCCAGGTGCTCTCGACGCGGCGCGACCTGATGCCGGCCGACATCGCGAATGAGCTCGCCAAGCTGCAGGATCGCGTGCCACCGTTCGATTCCGATCTCGCGATCGCGCAAATCAAGAAGTCGCTCGGTGCGCATCCCGACCAGCTGTTCGCCAGCTTCAGCAGGGATCCGGTGGCGTCCGCCTCGATCGCGCAGGTGCATTTCGCAACCTTGAAGGATGGCAGGGAAGTCGCGGTCAAGGTTCTGCGCCCCGGCATGAAGAAGTCGATCGAAAAGGATCTGGCGCTGATGCGCATCGGCGCCGGATGGGTCGAGAAGCTGTGGGCGGACGGACGGCGCCTGAAGCCGAAGGAAGTGGTCGCTGAATTCGACAAGTATCTGCACGACGAGCTCGACCTGATGCGTGAAGCCGCGAATGCCAGCCAGCTGCGCCGCAACTTCACAGGTTCCGACCTGCTGATCGTGCCGGAGATGTTCTGGGACTATTGTTCCACTTCGGTGATCGTGATGGAGCGCATGAACGGCATTCCGATCTCGCAGACCGAGCGCCTGGTGGCGGAGGGCGTGGACCTGAAGAAGCTGTCGCGCGACGGCGTCGAGATTTTCTTCACTCAGGTGTTCCGCGACGGTTTCTTTCATGCTGACATGCATCCCGGGAACATCCTGGTATCGATCGATCCGGCCACCTTCGGCCGCTACATTGCGCTCGACTTCGGCATCGTCGGCACGCTGACCGATTACGACAAGGATTACCTGTCGCAGAACTTCCTTGCCTTCTTCCGCCGCGATTACAAGCGCGTCGCCGAAGCGCATATCGAATCCGGCTGGGCGCCGAGGGAAACCCGTGTCGATGAACTGGAGTCGGCGGTACGTGCCTGCTGCGAGCCGATCTTCGACAAGCCGCTGCGCGATATCTCGTTCGGTCAGGTCTTGCTGCGTCTGTTCCAGACCTCGCGCCGCTTCAATGTCGAGGTGCAGCCGCAACTAGTGCTGCTGCAGAAGACGCTGCTCAACATCGAGGGCCTGGGTCGCCAGCTCGATCCGGATCTCGATCTCTGGAAAACTGCGAAGCCGTATCTGGAACGCTGGATGCAGGAACAGATCGGTTGGCGTGGCCTGCTCGCGCGCTTCAAGGAAGAACTTCCGCACTACAACAACATGATTCCGCAATTGCCGCGCCTCGTGCATCAGGTGCTTACTGCGCGGACCGAGTCGCCACCGCAGCAGAATGCCGAATTGCTCAGGCAGTTGATCTCCGAGCAGAGGCGTACCAATTTGCTGCTCGGCCTTGCCGCATGTTTCACCGGCGGCCTGGTCGGCGGCATCGTTGTCGCGCAACTGATGCTGCGCTGGTATTCCTTCTTCTACTGACAAGAGCCCCCGCCATGCCGACGTTCGAAACGCGTGACCCGACCGCACCGGATTTCTGGACCGAGCGTTTCGAGCAGGAGTTCATGCCGTGGGATCGTGGCGGCGTACCGGCGCAGCTGAGAGAGTTCGTTGCCAGTTCGGCGCGGCCGTACGTGACACTGATCCCGGGCTGCGGCACCGGCTATGAAGTGGCCTGTCTGGTCGAAGCAGGATGGGATGTCACGGCGATTGATTTTTCCGAAGCCGCCGTTGAAGCTGCGCGCAGGGTCCTGGGGCCGCTGGCCAATCGCGTACGGCAGGCGGATTTCTTTGATTTTGTGCCATCTCATCCGGTCGAGCTCATTTATGAGCGCGCCTTCTTTTGTGCGCTGCCGCCACGCATGCGCAAGGACGTCGTGGCGCGCTGGGCGGAGTTGTTGCCGCCGGGTGGGTTGTTGGTCGGTTACTTCTTCTTTAGCGACGCACCGAAGGGGCCGCCTTTCGGCATTCCGGCTGTCGAGCTGGATGGTTTGATGGTCCCGTTCTTCGAGCAGGTTGCAGACGAAGTCGCTGCGGACCCGCTACCCGTTTTCGCAGGAAAAGAGCGTTGGCAGGTTTGGCGGCGCCGGTCTTCCTGAGCTGCTTAAGAAAAAAGCGTTGCTATTTCTTTGCGATTGCGATTTCGGCGAATTTCTGCCGCTATAATCGCGAAAAATTTCCTTCGGCATACAAGCACATCGGACCTGAGCGTCTGCGCGAAATTCCGCGTGGCGGCGAGGTGAGCTTCGGGTGGAGCAGACATACATACATGAACTACACACTGGTTACCTTTGTTGTGCTGTATCTGTTAGGTACACTTGCCTTGGGCGCATGGGCGGGCACGCGTATCAAAAGTACGAGCGATTTTGCCGTGGCAGGCCGTAGCTTGCCGCTGATCATGGTGGTGACAACGACGTTTGCAACTTGGTTTGGCGCTGAAACGGTGATGGGTATCCCCGCCAAGTTTGTGCAGGGCGGGTTGCATGACATTATCGAAGATCCCTTTGGTGCCGGCACCTGCCTGATTCTGGTGGGTATGTTCTTCGCCACCAAGCTCTACAAGCAAAATCTGCTGACCATCGGCGATTTTTACCGCAACCGCTACGGCAAGGGCATCGAGGTATTCTGCTCTGTTGCGATCATCATGAGCTATCTCGGATGGGTGGCGGCGCAGATCACCGCGCTCGGACTGGTTTTCTCGGTGTTGACGAACGGCGCCATGTCCGAGACGACCGGCATGATTGTCGGCACGCTTGCCGTACTTATCTACGTCGTGATCGGCGGCTTCCTTGCCGTGGCTTGGACCGATTTTATCCAGATGATCGTGCTCGTGATCGGCTTGAGCATCATTGCGTTCTTCTCTGCTGATCTGGCCGGTGGCTCCGACCAGGTGTTCTCGATGGCTGCCCAGGCGGACCTGTGGAAATTCCTGCCGCCCCCCACTTTTACCGATATCGCGTTTTTCATCGGCGCTGGCCTGACAATGATGCTGGGTAGTATTCCGCAGCAGGACGTGTTCCAGCGCGTCATGTCCGCCAAGGATGCGCCAACCGCGCGTACTGGCGCGATCGTCGGCGGCGCAAGCTATATCCTGTTTGCTTTCGTGCCAATGTTCATTGTCGCCAGCGCCGTCGTTGTCATGGGGGAGGGGGCGCTTGAGCTGGCAAAGAACGATTATCAGCGTCTGCTTCCCACCTTCATCATGACCAAGATGCCGCTGGTGATGCAGATTCTCTTTTTCGGTGCGCTGGTCTCCGCCATCAAGAGTACATCGTCAGCCACGCTGCTAGCGCCCTCGACGAGCTTTGTCGAAAACATCCTCAAGAACCTGCGCCCGGGCATGAGCGACCGCCAGCAGCTGTTTGCAATGCGGTGTTCGATCGTCGTGTTCGCAGCGTTGGTGCTGGCGTATGCGATTGCGATGAACGGGACTTCCATCTACGAACTGGTTTCGTCGGCCTATCAGGTGACGCTGGTCGGCGCCTTCGTGCCCTTGGTAATGGGTCTGTATTGGCGACGCGCGACCACTCAGGGGGCAATCGTCTCGCTTGCTGCGGGTATCGGCACCTGGATTCTGTTCTTCCCGCAGATCACTACGTTGGGTGAACAGTTTCCTGGGCAGCTTGCTGGCCTGATTGCAGCCTTCGCCGGGATGATCATTGGATCTGTGGCACCGCAGGTACTCAAGAACCGCCATGAGCCCCGCCATTCGAATTCCGGGGCGAGTGCCTGACGGAAGCTTTTCGTTTACGAACCGGTGGGCCAAACTTCGCAGTTTTATTGTTTTCATGGAACGGAAGGCGGCAGAGCGATTTATTGCAAGGGCCGGACGTCTCTCTTCCCGCGCCGCTCTGTTGTGCATTCGCGCAAAGTCCCCGCAAAAATCTTTATAATTCAGGGTTTTGGAAGATTTTTGCTTGAGGTTTTCTATGCCGATTTATGCATATCGCTGTGAAGAGTGCGGTTTTGCCAAGGATGTGCTTCAAAAAATATCCGATGCGCCGTTGACCGAATGCCCGTCCTGCGCGAAGAGCGCATTCAAGAAGCAACTGACTGCAGCCGGTTTCCAGCTTAAAGGCACGGGCTGGTATGCGACCGATTTCCGCAATAACGGCTCTTCCGGTTCCGGCGGCGCGAATGCGACAGCGCCAAGCTGCCCGGCCGTCGAGGCTTGCGGTACGTCGTGCGCGGCTAGTTCCGGCAGCAACTCCTCCGCTGCCTGACCGTTCAAGCGAGAAAGCCGCACCTTACGCAACTTACTTAACGCGTACGCTCCCGAAAGAAACAATGCGTAAATATTTTGTAACTGGCCTGCTGATACTGGTCCCTCTGGCGATCACCCTCTGGGTGCTGAATCTGATCGTCAGCACCATGGACCAGTCCTTGCTGCTGCTACCGGAACAGTGGCGGCCGGCAGCGGTGTTCGGCTTTAACATCCCGGGCCTGGGTACGATACTGACACTGCTGTTCGTGTTCGTGACCGGCCTGCTGACCCGTAACTTTATCGGCAAGCAGGTCGTGCATCTGTGGGAAAAGCTGCTGACGCGCATCCCGATCGTCAGCTCGATCTATTCCAGCGTCAAGCAGGTATCGGACACGCTGTTCTCGTCGTCCGGCAATGCCTTTCGCAAGGCGATGCTGGTGCAGTATCCACGCGAAGGCTCCTGGACCATTGCGTTCCTGACCGGCACGCCCGGCGGCGACGTGAGGAATCACCTGACCGGCGACTACATCAGCGTGTATGTGCCGACCACGCCGAACCCGACCTCCGGCTTCTTCCTGATGATGCCGAGGGCGGATGCGATCGAACTCGACATGTCGGTCGATGAAGCGCTGAAATACATCGTGTCGATGGGCGTCGTCGCGCCCGAGCATGTCGTTGCCGCCTCAAAGAACCTGAAGGCTGTTGCGCCTCCGATCTGACATCGGCGGTCCATTAATCCGGGTCCCGCCGGCATGTCGTCGGGATCACAATAACGAATCTGAAACTGGGAACTGAAATGTCTATGCGAACTCATTATTGCGGCCTCGTCACTGAGGAATTCCTCGGTCAAACCGTCAGCCTGTGCGGCTGGGTGCATCGTCGCCGCGACCACGGCGGCGTGATTTTCATCGACCTGCGCGATCGCGAAGGCCTGGTGCAGGTGGTATGCGATCCGGACCGCGCCGACGTGTTCAAGACCGCCGAAGCGGTGCGCAACGAGTACTGCGTACGCATCACCGGCCTGGTGCGCAACCGCCCGGAAGGCACCACCAATGCCAACCTCAAGTCCGGCAAGATCGAAGTGCTATGCCAGCAGCTCGAAGTGCTGAACCCGTCTGTCACGCCGCCGTTCCAGCTCGACGACGACAACCTGTCGGAAACCACCCGCCTGACGCACCGCGTGCTCGACCTGCGCCGTCCGCAGATGCAGAACAACCTGCGCCTGCGCTACAAGGTGACAATGGAAGTCCGCAAGTTCCTCGATGCAAACGGCTTCATCGACATCGAAACGCCGATGCTGACCAAGTCGACACCGGAAGGCGCGCGCGACTACCTGGTGCCGTCGCGCGTCAATGCCGGCAACTTCTTCGCGCTGCCGCAATCGCCGCAGCTGTTCAAGCAGCTGCTGATGGTTGCCAACTTTGACCGCTACTACCAGATTACTAAGTGTTTCCGCGACGAAGACCTGCGTGCCGACCGTCAGCCGGAATTCACGCAGATCGACTGCGAAACCTCGTTCATGAATGAACAGGAAATTCGCGACATGTTCGAAGGCATGATCCGCGGCGTGTTCAAGAACGTGCTCGATATCGATCTGCCGAATCCTTTCCCGGTCATGCAGTATTCGGAGGCGATGGGGCTGTATGGTTCCGACAAGCCGGACATGCGCGTCAAGCTGCAGTTCACCGATCTGACCGACGTAATGAAGGATGTCGAGTTCAAGGTGTTCAGCGGCGCGGCCAACATGGAAGGCGGCCGCGTGGTTGGTCTGCGCGTGCCGGGCGGTGGCGCGATGCCGCGTTCCGAGATCGATGCGTACACCCAGTTCGTCGCGATCTACGGTGCCAAGGGGCTCGCCTACATCAAGGTCAACGAAAAGGCGAGGGGCCGCGACGGCCTGCAGTCGCCGATCGTGAAGAACATCCACGATGCTGCACTGGCTGCGATCATCGAGAAGACCGGCGCGCAGGACGGCGACCTGATTTTCTTCGGCGCCGACAAGGCGAAGGTGGTCAACGATGCGATCGGCGCGCTGCGCGTGAAGATCGGCCACAGCGATTTCGGCAAGAAGAGCGGCCTGTTCGAGGATACCTGGAAGCCGCTGTGGGTGATCGACTTCCCGATGTTCGAGTATGACGAGGAAAATCAGCGCTATGCAGCCGCGCACCATCCGTTCACCTCGCCGAAGGACGGCCATGAGGATCTGCTCGAAACCGATCCGGGCAAGGCGCTGGCGAAGGCTTACGACATGGTGCTGAACGGCTGGGAACTGGGCGGTGGTTCGGTGCGTATCCACCGTGCCGACGTGCAGAGCAAGGTTTTCCGCGCGCTCAAGATTGGTGCGGAAGAAGCACAGCTCAAGTTCGGCTTCCTGCTCGACGCGCTGCAGTACGGCGCGCCGCCGCATGGCGGCCTCGCATTCGGCCTCGATCGCATCGTCACGATGATGACCGGCGCCGAATCGATTCGCGACGTGATCGCGTTCCCGAAGACCCAGCGCGCGCAGTGTCTGCTGACGCAGGCGCCGTCGGAAGTCGATGAGAAGCAGTTGCGCGAACTGCATATCCGCCTGCGCAGTGTCGAACCGGCAGTGAAGGCATAAGGCTTCGGCAATCGTAAAAACAAAAAGGCGCGATATCAGGCGCCTTTTTGTTTTGTGCTCCCCATCTTGCTAGTGCAATGCAGACACCAGCCCTCAGCTGTTAAATGACCAAGCCGTACAAAATCCCCGAATCTGTCCTGGTCGTCATTCATAGCGCGGACCTCGATGTCCTGCTGCTCGAGCGCGCAGACAGACCCGGATACTGGCAATCAGTGACCGGATCGAAGGATGCAGAGACGGAGCCGCTGATACTGACGGCGATCCGCGAAGTGTTCGAAGAAACCGGTATCCGTGTTGCCGATGAAACTTCCGACGATAAGCGGCAATCCAACGTCGTTTCCACGCGCAATCTGTCGGATTGGAAACTTACCAACATCTACGAGATTTACCCGGTATGGCGGCACCGGTATGCGCCGGGCGTGACGAAGAATACAGAGCATGTGTTCGGTCTGGCGGTGCCGAAGAATATTCCGATTACGCTCGCGCCCCGCGAACATCTGAGGTACATCTGGCTTCCCTATCACGAAGCGGCGGACAAGTGCTTTTCTCCATCGAATGCGGAAGCCATCCTGCAACTTCCCCGCTATATACGGGAGCGGCAGGAATCCTTCTGAAACCTCTCCTCGAAACAGCCTTTTGGCCGACTTTCGCAAGACTTGCACAACGTCTAGAATGATTTCATGAAACTCCGGATTGCGACGTACAACATCCACAAGGGTGTCAGCACTCTGCGCAGCATGCCGCGCGTTCATGCGCTGAAGCAGGCGCTGCTATCGATGGAAGCCGATGTCCTGTTCCTGCAGGAAGTGCAGGGACGGCATGACAAATACCAGATGCGCCATGCCGCCCTCTGGCCGGAGCAGGCGCAGCACCAGTTCCTCGCCGGCGACTCGCATCAGGCGGTGTATGGGATGAATGCAGTGTATGACCACGGCCATCATGGCAATGCGCTGCTGAGCCGATATCCGGTGATTTCTTCCGTTAACCGCGACGTGTCCGATCATGCGTTCGAGTCGCGCGGAATACTGCATTGCGTGGTGCAGACGCCGAAGGATGATGTGCATTGCTACGTGATCCATCTCGGATTGTTCGCGCGCAGCCGCAAGCGGCAGACGGAAGCGCTGATCGAAGCGGTGGAGAGCTCATCTCCTTCCGATGCGCCGCTGATCATTGCCGGCGACTTCAACGACTGGAGCAACCAGTTGAGCGATACGCTGCGCAACCGGCTCGGCGTTACCGAAGTATTTGACGACAATCTGCCCGCACGCGGATTCGGCTCCTACCTGCGTACGCTCAGCGGCCGCGGCCCGAAGGTCGTGCCGGCGCGGACCTTCCCGGCGGCGCTGCCGTGGCTGCGGCTCGACCGCATCTATGTGCGCGGGTTCAGCATTGAAACGGCGCAGGTGCTGCACGGCCCGTCGTGGGCCCGCTTGTCGGATCATGCGCCTATCGTGGCTTCGCTGGCACTGTCATAAGACTAGTCGCTCCGTCGATGTAGAATTCCTGTCAACATCGTAGCCATCGGAGTACCGCCTGCCTTATGCGTCCGGTAGAGTTTGTCGCCCATAACAAAGTCACGCTTCTTCATTGCGGCGCCGAATACTTCCCGGCCCTGATTGCCGCCTTCGATGCGGCCCGCTACGAGATTTATCTTGAAACCTATATCTTCACCCTGGACCGGACCGGGGAAAGAATCCGCGACGCGCTGATACGCGCAGCCAGTCGCGGCGTGACTGTCAACGTGGTGACTGACTGGCTCGGCTCCGGCCATAGGGAGTCGGTCGTGCTCAACCAGCAGTTACGCACCGGTCGCGTCAATCATCATGTGTTCAATGCATGGTTCCGGCGCGGCGTGGCCCGCACCCATCGCAAGATGTGCGTGGTGGACCGGCAGGTTGCCTTTCTCGGCGGGATCAACATCAATGACGATCACATTTCCGATGACGGCTTCAACGAGCCGCTGCCGGCACCGCGCTGGGATTTTGGCGTCAGCATCAGCGGTCCCCTGGTCGCCACTATCCATCACGACATGCAGTCGCAGTGGATGCTGCTCGGTGGGCTGAGCCTGCGATATCGGTGGGAGCTGTTTCGCGAACGGCGTGCAACCGGGCACGCGGAAGGCGACGGGCCGGTATTGGCAGCGCTGGTATTGCGCGACAACCTGCGCAACCGCCGCACCATCCAGCAGAGCTATCTGAAAGCACTGGGCGGCGCGCGCAGGAGCGCACTGCTGGCCAACCCTTATTTCGCGCCGGGACGCAAGCTGCGTGACGGTCTGGCATCGGCAGCGGCGCGCGGCGTGCAAGTGACGCTGCTGATCGGTGTCGGTCAGTTCCGCTTGCAGGATGCAGTTGCGCATTCCTTTTATCCGAAACTGCTGAAAAGCGGCGTCAACGTGGTGGAGTATCGCAAGACGCAATTGCACGGCAAGGTTGCAGTGATCGACGATGAATGGGCGACGGTCGGCTCCAGCAACTGGGACGGCCTGAGCCTGTTCGTGAACCACGAGGCCAATGTAGTCGTGAAGGACCAGCAATTCTCACGAGAACTGCGGGAAAAAATCGAGCAGGCGGTGAACGAGGGCGTTGTCGTCCGGCTCGAAGACTACGCGAACATTCCTTGGTATGAGCGCGCGTGGTATGGCGCGGCTTATCTGCTGTACAAGGCGATATTGCGCGTCATCACATTGGGGCGGTATACCGAGTAGCGAGCAGCAGGCTGAGACGATGAACGCTTCGCTTGCCAGACATTAACGCAGCATCCAAAGAATCATTCTTCGCAAACATGCGAACCGCATATCTATACTGAATTTTCAGTTTCGTCACTTGCCACATTCATGCATTTCCCGACCGACCTTCTCGACAAGCTGCGGCAGGCGCGCCACGTGATTGTCTTCACCGGCGCAGGCGTTTCCGCCGAAAGCGGCGTTCCTACCTTTCGCGACGCGCAGACCGGGCTATGGGCGCAATATCGTGCGGAAGATCTGGCGACGCCAGAAGCGTTCCGGCGCGATCCGGCGATGGTATGGCAATGGTACGAGTGGCGCCGCGAGATGTTGCGCAAGGTGCAGCCGAACCCGGCGCATTTCGCCATTGCCCGGCTGGAACGGCTGGTGGAACAGGTGGCCGTGGTCACGCAGAATGTCGATGGATTGCATGTGCTTGCGGGCAGTTCCGACGTGATCGAATTGCACGGCAATATCTGGAACAATCTCTGCTTTACATGCCAGCGTCCCGCAACCCGTTCCTCCGGCGAGAACGCTTCCTCGAACAGGATGTCGCCGCATTGTCCGCATTGCGACGGACTTTTGCGGCCGGGCGTTGTCTGGTTCGGCGAAGCGCTGCCTTCCGCTGCATGGGCGAGGGCTGCCGACCTCATCGAACAGGCCGACATATTTCTTTGTATCGGCACCTCCAGCCTGGTCGAGCCGGCGGCAAGTCTGCCGCCTAGGGCGCGCGCTTGCGGCTGCACCGTGGTGCAGATCAATCCGGAAGCCACCAGCCATGATGAAATCGCCCAGCATGTCTTGCGCGGCAAAGCTGGGGAAATGCTGCCCGCCTTGCTGGATGCGGCGTGGCCACCGGCCTGATCGAAATGCACGTCGTGTCAAAGGTTGCCGCTCCATATCGGATGAGGGATGAGCATGCATGAGGATGAATGCGCAATTCGCGCTCTCATTAGTGAGTGGCAAGAGGCGACCGCGGCTGGCGAAGCTGATCGCCTGTTGCCGCTGATGTCCGATGACGTGGTTTTCCTCACCCAGATCCAACCGCCGATGTGCGGCAGGCAGGCATTCATCGCCGCATTCGAGGAAGGGCTGAAGCACTACCGGATTGAATCGCATGGCGAGATTCGCGAGCTTCATATTGCGGCCGATCTCGCATATTGCTGGATGTATCTGTCGGTGACGGTGACGCCGCACCGGCAGGGCTTGCCGATGCGGCGCTCAGGCAATACCCTGAGCATCCTGCGCAAGCAGCCGGAACGCGGATGGCTGATCGTGCGCGATGCCAACATGCTGACGCCGCAGCCAGCAAACGTGCCTGCGGAGCGTGAACCGATGCTGTAAGCCTTACTCGCGTCTTGTAAAAATCGGCTTCTCTGCCCGCTGCGGAAAGCCGGTTCCGCCTACTTTCTTGCTCTCTTCCTGCCCCTGACTCCCGGTACCGCTTCCAAGAACGGCATGGATGTTGCACGTTTCTCCCACTTCGCGCTGCTGCTAGCAGCGACCGTTCTTCGGCGCCGGAATTTCTCCGGTAATTCCCTCTGCAGGAAAGGATTCGGGCATGCACGGATATTGAATTCGTTCATTACCCGTACTGCCTCCATCAAAGGAGTGTCGCAATGGCTTTAAATTTATTCAGTTCGAAAGGGTATTCGATCGACAAGCAGCGCTTCACATGGCGCGACATGGTCGGTAGTCCGATCAGCAAGCTGGATGACGATGCATTTACCCGCGTCCGCATTATTCTGATGAACGGCATCGAGAATGAAGCGCTGCGTTTCCAGCATCTTGCTGCCCGGTTCAGTCGCGAGCTGCGGCTGCCGCTGGCGCAAATCCGTCGTACGGAACAGCACCAGGCGACCATGGTCAACTGGTTGCTCGGTTCCGACCATTCGCCGCTGGAAACAACGATTGCCTATGAGCAGGTGGCGATCGAAGTAACAGCGGCAGTCGCGCAACGCGAACCGGACCCGTATTGTGCGCAGGCGTACCGCTTTGGCCTGTTGGAGGATTTCGATCACATGTATCGCTACTCCGCATTGCTCGACAGGCTGGAAGGCAAGGATGCCAACAACATCCTGCAAAGCTACACCGACATCCTGCCGG
>JAEZVM010000369.1 GCA_023420795.1 Pseudomonadota bacterium | reverse complement strand
GAGTAATCCATGTAAATCGGGAAATGCGGCGCCTTGATTGTATCGATCAGGCTCTTTTCCAAGGGGGCGTTCATACTGTAAATAACTCCAATCAAGCTGCCACGTGAGGACGGGACATCAGCACCACATTATGGTCGGCATTTCTCTGCCGCTGCTGATCCACCAGATCCTTCAAGGATACGGAATCCAGATATTCGACCATCTTGGCATTCAAGGTAGTCCAGAGGTCATGAGTCATGCAGCGCGTACCGTGCTCATGGCCGGAACCATGGCAATTTTCCTTGCCACCGCACTGGGTCGCATCCAAGGGCTCGTCAACGGCAATGATGATGTCGGCAACCGTCACATCTTCTGCACGGCGCGCCAGCGTATAGCCGCCGCCCGGTCCGCGCACCGATTCGACGATCTGATGGCGACGCAACTTGCCGAACAACTGCTCCAGATACGACAATGAAATCTCTTGCCGCTGGCTGATCGTCGATAGAGTGACCGGCCCTTTGTCCTGGCGCAATGCCAGATCGATCATCGCAGTTACCGCAAAACGGCCTTTTGTAGTCAGACGCATATATCTCAACTCCAACGCGAAACTTTATCCAAGTTCTACTGAATATCCCGGATTCCCGAAGATTTTGGTCAAGTATATCAAAGTTGAGTAATTTCGTCAGGTATTGTTGCCAACTAGCTCGGATTGTCAAAGAGCACTTATACCGGAACTAACAAGAAAGCTGCTCGATGTCAGCGCACAAAATATGCCACAAAGCAACGATTGGCATTATTTCATATTTATAGAGGAAGGCGCTGAAGAAGCAAGGAATGTCTATCGCAGATTCACGCGGACAAACATCATGTAGAAAGTGGGGTTATCACCGTATGACGCGGCCATCTCGGCCGGCACGAAATATCTGCTTGCCATCACACCGATATCGAATTTGATTGGCCCCTTGTCGCTGACATAGTGGGAATAGCCGAAGGTGAGCTTCCTGAGCCTGTCCAACCGGCGCTCCAGTGACTCGTCCTGACGGAGCAGTTCATCGCTCCCTACTTGTTCCAGCCTGCCGAAGATTGCATGCGCACCGCTGAACCAGACTGTGGATTCAATCAGATACCCCGTGGTCGATTCACGAAACTTTCGCGCGCTGCGTCCCCAGGCGAGCGTGGTTTCCCAGGTGCTCTCCTTGAAGGGTTGGATGTAGGTCGCGGAAATGGCGCTTCTTCGCACATCCCCGTTGGATACCAGTTGATCCAGTCCGCTGATGGCTCCTCGACTGAGCCGCAGCGTCCAGTTCGGTGCCGGACTGAAGGATAGTCGGGTCGAGCGAGACTTGAATCTAACCGGTTCGTTATTCAGCGGCTTTGACTGAAGGCGCGCCGAACCGAGGACGGAGGATCCCTCCAGTTGAATGGCACGCCACCCGTATCCCACCGAGAAGACTTGTGAATGACCGACCACGGACTCAGGGATATTTTCATTGAGCATCCAATCCGAGTACCCGAATCCCGCATGGCGCCGCATGTAAGAAACCAGCGGATGCAAACCTGCCTCTTCCCGCAATCCGAGGTAACCGAAAAATCCTTCTTCGGGCCTCCCGATGGGCAACCACATGCGCACCTTGCCTGCTTCGCCAATAGGCGGCGTCTCATCGCGCCAGTCACCGGAATAGGTATGGCTCGCGCCTTGAAGCCCGATTCGATCATGGAGCGACACCGGTTCGAAATCGAGATCCTCCGCCAATCCTTCGCTTTCCGCTCCTGCGGCATATACCCCAGACGCTTCCCGACCGGCGCTATCGATGGACTGCTGGGCGCCAGCCGCTCCAGCAATCAGCAATCCAAGCAATGCTCCCGCCACGAATATCGTCATGATGCCGCTCTTCCATTCCGAGACACCGACAGCACACGCCCTGCAATCTTTATACCCAGTCCCGACTACTAACTGCCGCCCAAAGCGCAATGGCGATCAGCATCAATCTTCAGGACGTCGGCGACAAGGAACCAGACGCATCAAGGCAAAAAAGAATGACGTATTTTTTACATCCTCACGTAAGCACTACTACAGTCACGAAGACGTCTGTCGCCAAGCCAGCCCGGTTATCAAACGCATCTTGCGACTTGCCTGCCATCTTCGGAAGAAACTACTTGTACCAGCCCCCGACATGCATCTTCAATGTAGTCAAGCACCAGCTCGAAGTCCTTCGCATTCCGATAATAGGGATCGTGTACGATCGACGCCCGGCGATTGGAGGCATAAGGCATCAGCAGGCCTACTTTCGGCCGATGCTGCAGCGGACATACCTCATTCAGATGGGCGATGTTGTTGAAGTCCATTGCCAGCATCAGATCAAATGTCTCGAAATCGGAATCCGCCACCTGGCGGGCGCGCAGGTTCGCCAGGTCGTAGCCGCGCCGCCGGGCAGCCGCCAGCGCGCGGGGATCGGGCGGTTCGCCGACGTGATAAGCATGAGTGCCGGCCGATTCGACGATGATGCGGTCATCGAGCCCCGCGTCCACCACGAATTTCCGCATCACTCCCTCCGCGGTCGGTGAGCGGCAAATATTTCCCATGCACACGAAAAGAATTCTTGTTGTTGCCATTGCCAATCCAACTTCATTGCATCTGGCCGCGCCGACAATCGCCGCGGAATGAAAATGCCTGTCCGGGAGACAGTCGTTCGCCGTATCCCCACATGCTTTTATGAATATTCGTGCAGTTTCGGAAGCTGGCCATGATTTCGCACAATCGATGTACCAGTAATTGATGCACGCATCTCGCCAAAATTCTTTCGGGAGAAACGCAGTCAGGCGGACGCAATTTCCTGTTTTTGAAGCAAGCGCATCGGACCAAACAGGTTCTGCATCATCTCGTTGCGGATGAAGGACAGGTTATACGGATGTTCGGATACCGCCTTGGGAAAGTGGGAGACTACTTCCAGCGCCTTTAACTGCTCTGCGATCTTTCCCCATAAAACCAGCGTCGGAGGACGGGCCTGCCCGACATCGCTCGCCAGCGCATCCAGCACGGTCTGCAGGAATGGCTGCCACGCTTTTGCTTCCTTGACCGGAGGAACATGTGAGCGATAGACAAGTGCCGCATTCAGCAGCAGGAAACCATGCCGAGTCAGATTCGCCTGCAACTCGGTGAGAGTCTGGATGAAAGCGGAGCCGATTGTGCGCGCTTTCAGCGAAATATGCGCCATCGCATCGCCCGAAGTACTCTCGGCTGTCAGCAAACCATCCGCGACCAGCAGCATTTTGATGAAATTGCGCAACGAGGTCGCGCGGTTGACCTGTTTCGACAGGCCCTTCTCCGACCACAGGGATTCGACCGCACCATCCATGAAGCAGACGCCGGTCGCGCTCTGTTCCCTCGGATATGGCCCCTCTCCCACCAGCACATATCGTACGTCTTCAAGCGGCAATGCAAATGCGGCGAATATCCGCCCGTTCGTCGGCAGATAACTATCCGTCGCCAGTGCGGGAAGATAAGCCGGATTAGCGTCGGCCACAGCCTCCAGCCCCTTGATCAATATCTGCCGCCAGGATGCATGCGCGAGATCAAGCGCATCAACAATGTTGTAGGGAATCGGGTTAGCCATGGGAGGTCAAAAACCGCGATTGTACCGCCACCCATGAACGACAAAGCCGCGTGCGGCTGAAGACAGGTCCGCTATTTCCCGACCAGCGGAACCACATTGTCCATGCCGGGTGTGCCGAACAGCTGCTCTTTCAGAATATGCAGCTGGTCGCGGACCTGTGCCGCCTTTTCGAATTCCAGATTCTTCGCGTGATCGATCATCAGCTTTTCCAGCCGCTTTATTTCCTTGCTCACCTGCTTTTCGCTCATGCCCTCGTACTTCGCATGTTCCTGCGCGACCTGCAGTTCCACGCGCGCCTCGTGCGGGTTATACACACCGTCGATCAGCTCACGAATTTCCTTCTTGATGCCTTTCGGCGTAATGTTGTTCGCCTCGTTGAAGGCGATCTGCTTCGTGCGTCGCCGCTCGGTTTCATCGATCGCGCGCCGCATTGAATCGGTGACCTTGTCACCGTACAGGATCGCCATGCCGTTCAGATTGCGCGCGGCGCGGCCGATGGTCTGAATGAGGCTGCGCTCAGAACGCAGGAAGCCTTCTTTGTCCGCATCGAGAATGGCAACCAGAGACACTTCCGGAATATCCAGGCCTTCGCGCAGCAGATTGATCCCGACCAGCACATCGAATGTACCGATGCGCAGATCGCGGATGATCTCGACCCGCTCCACCGTGTCGATGTCGCTGTGCAGATAGCGCACCTTGACGCCGTTATCGCTGAGGAATTCGGTAAGCTGCTCGGCCATGCGCTTGGTCAGCGTCGTGACCAGCACGCGTTCGTTCTTCTTTACCCGCTCGGTGATCTCCGACATCAGATCGTCCACCTGCGTGCTGGCTGGGCGCACGGAAATTTGCGGGTCGACCAGGCCGGTCGGGCGGACCACCTGCTCAACCACCTGCCCTGCGTGGCTGTTCTCATACTCGGCGGGCGTTGCGGAAACGAACACCGTCTGGCGCATCTTCGCTTCGAATTCCTCGAATTTCAGCGGACGGTTATCCAGCGCCGAAGGCAGGCGGAATCCGTAATCGACCAGATTAGTCTTTCGCGCGCGGTCGCCGTTGTACATGCCGTTCAGTTGCCCCAGCAGCACATGCGATTCGTCGAGGAACATCACCGCATCCTGCGGCAAATAATCAACCAGCGTCGGCGGCGGCTCGCCCGGCTTGGCGCCGCTCAAATGGCGCGAATAGTTTTCGATGCCCTTCGTGAAGCCGATTTCCGCCATCATTTCGAGATCGAACCGGGTGCGCTGCTCCAGCCGCTGCTCCTCGACCAGCTTGCCCTCTTTCCGGAACCACTCCAGCCGCTCACGCAACTCTTCCTTGATGCTCTCGATCGCGCGCAGCACCGTCGAACGCGGCGTCACATAATGCGAGCCCGGGTACACGGTAAAGCGCGGAATCTTCTGCCGAACGCGGCCGGTCAGCGGATCGAACAGCTGCAGGCTGTCAATTTCGTCGTCGAAGGTTTCGATGCGCACCGCCAGTTCCGCATGTTCGGCCGGGAACACGTCGATCGTGTCGCCGCGCACACGGAAAGTGCCGCGCCCGAAATCGACCTCGTTGCGGGTGTACTGCATCTGGATCAGGCGCGCGATGATGTCGCGCTGGCTGACCTTGTCCTTCGTGCGCAGGGTCAGGATCATCTGGTGGTATTCGTTCGGATTACCGATACCGTAAATCGCCGACACGGTCGCGACGATCACGACATCGCGCCGCTCCATCAGCGACTTGGTGCAGGACAGACGCATCTGCTCAATATGTTCGTTGATCGACGAATCCTTTTCAATGAACAGATCGCGCTGCGGAACATAGGCTTCCGGCTGGTAGTAGTCGTAATAGCTGACGAAGTACTCCACTGCGTTGTGCGGAAAAAACTCGCGAAATTCGCTGTACAACTGTGCCGCCAGCGTCTTGTTCGGCGCAAACACGATCGCCGGCCTGCCCAGGCGAGCGATTGTATTGGCCATCGTGTACGTCTTGCCCGAACCGGTCACCCCAAGCAAGGTCTGATAGGAGAGCCCGTCCTCAATGCCCTCCACCAGTTGCGAAATTGCTGCCGGCTGGTCTCCCGCCGGGGGAAACGGCTGGTACAGCCGGTAGGGTGAATCAGGAAAGGTGACGATTTTCGATTCATCGAGCGTGCTGGAAACCTGGGATAAATCTGCCATCTGCATTCGACCTTTGGTAGAATATTTGGTTGCATCTCAGCCTTAACTTTTGAGCCAGAAACCAACCACAACCTGTCTGCAAGCGCTTGTTTTTGCAGTCAATTTTTCATGTTATCACGATGAGCCAATCCCATCCTGCTTCCCTGTTTTCCGCCATCGAAATGGCGCCGCGCGACCCTATCCTCGGCATCACCGAAGCGTATAACGCAGACCCGAACCCGAACAAGGTGAACCTCGGTGTCGGCGTTTACTACGACGACAATGGCAAGGTGCCGCTGCTCGAATGCGTCAGCAAGGCAGAGGCACAGTTGATGGCAAAGGCAACGCCCCGCACCTACCTGCCGATCGAAGGCCTCGCCGCGTATGACAAGGCGGTACAGGAGCTGGTATTCGGCGCGGACAGCGCGGTCGTTCAGGAAAAGCGTGCGATTACCGCGCAGGCATTGGGCGGCACCGGTGCATTGAAGCTGGGCGCAGATTTTCTCAAGCGCTTCTCCGCGAATTCCCAGGTCTGGATCAGCGATCCGAGCTGGGAAAATCACCGCGCCCTGTTTGAATCGGCCGGATTCACGGTTAATAACTATCCATACTATGACGCTGCCACGCGCGGCGTGAATTTCGCCGGCATGCTGAAAGCACTGAAGGAAATGCCGGCTGGTTCCATCGTCCTGCTGCATGCATGCTGCCACAACCCGACTGGCGCAGACCTCACCGCAGATCAATGGACCGAGGTGATTCAGGTCGTGACGCAGCGTGGCCTCATCCCGTTCCTCGACATGGCATACCAGGGTTTCGGCGACGGCATCGCTGAGGACGGCAAAGTCGTGCGCCGCTTTGCGGAGGCAGGCGGCCCGCTGTTCGTATCGAATTCCTTCTCGAAGTCGTTCTCGCTGTACGGTGAACGCGTCGGCGCGTTGAGCATCGTCGCCACCAGCACCGAGGAAGCCGCACGCGTGCTGTCGCAACTCAAGCGCGTGATCCGCACCAATTACTCCAATCCGCCGACGCATGGCGGCCAGGTCGTCGCAACCGCGCTGGCTACGCCGGAATTGCGCAAATTGTGGGAAGACGAATTGGCAGCCATGCGTGTGCGCATCCGCGAAATGCGTCAGGCACTGGTGCAGAAGCTCAAGGAAAAGGCGCCAGGCCACAACTTCGATTTCGTTACCCAGCAACGCGGCATGTTCTCCTATTCCGGTCTGACCAAGGCTCAGGTGGAACGTCTGCGCAACGAGTTTTCGATTTA
>JAEZVM010000327.1 GCA_023420795.1 Pseudomonadota bacterium | reverse complement strand
CGACGGTGCTGCGCTATCTCACCGCGCAGGACGGCGGCCATTACCTCGTGTGCCAGGGAGAGCGGCGTTTCCGCATCATCGAATTCCTCGACGGCTATCCATTTCAGGCCGCGCGCGTGCAACAGTTGCCGGACCCGGACGAGCACAGCGCCGACATCGAGGCGCGCCTGATCCAGATGAAGGAACGCACGGCGGAAATCATCGGCTTGCTGCCGCAGGCGCCGGCCGAACTGACCGGCGCGACGGAGAACATGACATCGGCATCGGCGCTCGCGGATTTCGCCGCCGGCCTGGTCGATCTGCCGCTTCCGCAGAAGCAGGATCTACTGGAGACGCTCGATCTGCAGCAGCGGATCGACAAGCTGCTCGATCACCTGGCGCGCCGTATCGAAGTGCTGCGCCTTTCGGAAGAAATCAGCGAACAGACCAAGGAGCGCATCGACGACCGCCAGCGCGAGTACCTGCTGCGCGAGCAGATGAAGACGATCCAGAAGGAACTCGGGGAAGCCGGCGGCGGCGAGGGCGAACTGCAGGAACTTGGCGCGGCGATTGCGAAGGCCGGCATGCCCGTGGATACCGAGGCGTATGCCAGAAAGGAATTGCTGCGGCTGGAACGCATGTCGGAGGCGTCCACAGAATACTCAATGTTGTATGCCTATCTGGAATGGATGAGCGAGCTGCCGTGGGCCGCGATGACGGAGGATCGCATCGACATCGCGGAAGCACGCCGCATCCTGGATGAAGATCACTTCGGTCTGCAGAACGTCAAGCGGCGCATCATCGAATATCTCGCGGTGCGCAAGCTCAATCCGGAAGGCAAGAGCCCGATCCTCTGCTTCGTTGGTCCGCCCGGCGTCGGCAAGACTTCGCTCGGGCAGAGCATTGCGCGCGCGACCGGCCGCAAGTTCGCGCGCGTCTCTCTTGGCGGCGTGCATGACGAAGCGGAGATCCGCGGCCACCGGCGCACCTATATCGGCGCCTTGCCGGGCAATATCATCCAGGCGATCCGCAAGGCCGGCACACGCAATTGCGTGCTGATGCTCGACGAGATGGACAAGATCGGCAGCGGCGTGCAGGGCAATCCGGCTTCGGCCCTGCTGGAAGTGCTCGACCCGGAACAGAACGCCACCTTCCGCGACAACTACCTCGGCCAGCCGTTCGACCTGTCGAAGGTCATGTTCATCGGCACCGCCAACATGCTCGACACGATACCCGGACCCTTGCTCGACCGCATGGAAGTGATCCGCCTGCCCGGCTATACCGAGGAGGAAAAGCTGCAGATTGCGCATCGCTACCTGCTCGGCCGTCAGCTTGAGGCGAACGGCATCACCGCGCAGCAATGCGGCCTCAGCAAGGCGGTGGTGCAGAGCCTGATCCGCGACTACACCCGCGAAGCCGGCGTGCGCAATCTGGAGCGGGAAATCGGCAATCTGTTCCGGCATGCGGCAACGCGCATTGCCGAAGGCAGCGCGCAGCAGATATGGATTTGCAAGGACGATCTGCCGGACATCCTCGGGCCGAAGAAATTCGAGAGCGAACTCGCGATGCGCACCGGCCTGCCTGGTGTCGCAACCGGTCTCGCATGGACGCCGGTCGGCGGCGACATCCTGTTCATCGAAGCCAGCCAGATGCCGGGCAGCGGCAAGCTGATTCTTACTGGGCAACTGGGCGACGTGATGAAGGAAAGCGCGCAGGCGGCGCTGACCCTGGTCAAGACGCATTGCACTGAACTCCAGATCGATGCGGAGGTCTTCGAAAAAAACGACATCCATGTACATGTGCCGGCCGGTGCGATGCCCAAGGATGGTCCGAGCGCCGGCGTGGCAATCTATGTCGCGCTGGCATCGCTGATGCGCGACAGGCCGGTTGATAGCGATTGCGCGATGACCGGTGAAATTAGCCTGCGTGGACTGGTGCTGCCGGTCGGCGGCATTAAGGAAAAGGTGCTGGCTGCACTGCAGGCCGGCATCAAGGTGGTCATGCTGCCGGCGCGTAATCGCAAGGACCTGGATGACATACCGGAAGAGGCGCGCAGCAAGCTGCAGTTTGTCTGGCTGGATATGGTGGACGATGCGACCCGCCAGGCAATCGGCAATCTGATTATCGGAGGTGACGAATGAGCAGGGAACTGGAGACGGTGCGCAGAAACCGTAATGCGCTGGACACAAGGGATGAACAGGAAAGCAATCTGGCGCCGTGGGCGCAGCCGGGCAGCTGGAGCAGCTTTATCACCTTCAGGTATTCATCCACCGAAATCTATTCGCAGGACGGCGACATCCATGTCAGGACCCGGCAGACGCGCTATCAGGATGGGAAGCTGACGTCGGAAGAGTGCGAAGGCATGCTGGACCGCCGCGCCTATGAGCGCGTGGTCAGCGAAACGCAGGCTTACTTCCTGAATCAGGTGGGAAGTTTCGTGAAGCTGCTGTTTTCGCCGCTGTATTCGCAGTCTTCCCGCTCGCGCCGTTACGACGAATAGAACACGGCGAGCCACACAGTCTCCTCGCCTTCTTTCGTCCATTCGACGCGATGCCGTTCATGCGCGGCGATGTTGACATAGTCGCCGGCCGTCAGGTGCACGACCCGGTTATCTTCCTCGAAGCGGAGCTTTGCTTCGCCTCGCGCCAGCAGCACCCATTCATTTTCCTGCTGGTCGTACCAGAAGCCTGGTGGTGAGCAGTGGCCCTTCGATATGATTCTTTCGATACGGGTAGCGCCGGACTGCGCCAGCGTCTCGACCGCTTCGGCGCGCAACTGGGCCGGCATGGGTTCGAACAGATTTCCGCTATCCATGGTGCTCCTTCTTTTCGACCGGGTTTTGACAAAATACCGAATTAAATTTGAAATTGCCGGACTTCGGGAAATAATTTGTGGATAATCAGGTAATTCCGTGAAAAGAACGCAAGATAATTTTGCTTAACCTTCTCCATAATGCCCATCCGTGAAACTTCCAGTTCACACGGAATGGCATGAAGCGGCATCTTGCCGCGCCATGGAGAGATACTTCATCGAGGAAAACAAATGCAACTGAATAAGATTATCAGCGGCCTCGCCCTGCTGGGTATGGTTGGCACCGTCGCGGCACAGGAAGCCGTCGTCAAGATCGGTGTGAGCGGCCCGTTGTCCGGCTCGCAGTCCTTCTCCGGCAAGGACAATGAAAACGGCGTGCGCCTGGCCATCGAAGAACTGAACGCCAAGCCGATTACCGTCGGCGGCAAGAAGATCAAGTTCGAAATGATGTCCGAGGATGACCAGGGCGATCCGAAAGCCGGCGTGAACGTCGCGCAAAAGCTGATCGATGCCGGCGTCAAGTATGTCGTCGGCCCGTACAACTCCGGCGTCACCATCCCGGCGTCGCGCGTCTATAACGAAGGCGGCGCGGTGATCGCAACCGTCTCTTCCAATCCGAAGATCACCGAGCAGGGTTACAAGAATCTGTTCCGTATCAACGCCAGCGACTCCCAGCTCGGCGGCAAGATGGCGCTGTATGCAGCCAAGGAACTCAAGATCAAGAACGTCGGCGTGATTGACGATCGCACCGCATTCGGCCAGGGCGTTGCCGAGGAATTCAAGAAGCAGGCGAAGGCATCCGGCCTGAACGTGGTCGGCCATGAGTTCACCACCGACAAGGCCTCCGACTTTAACTCCATCCTGACCAGCCTGAAGGCGAAGAAGGTCGATGCCATCTTCTTCGGCGGCTATGCACCGCAGGGCGGCCCGATGGCGCGTCAGATGAAGCAGCTCGGCATGACCGCGAAGCTGCTCGGCGGCGACACCATCTGCGTGCCGGAAATGGGCAAGCTCGGCGGCGAAGCAGTCGGCGAGAACCTGCTGTGCGCACAGGGCGGCGCGATCCTGGACAAGGCAGCTTCCGGCCCCGACTTCAAGGCCAAGTACAAGAAGCGCTTCAATCAGGAACCGGACGTTTATGCCGCTTCCTTCTATGACGGCATGAACCTGTATGCCGACGCGATGAAGAAGTCCAACTCGACCGACGTGCCGAAGGTCGTTGCCGAAATCAAGAAGGGCAGCTACACGGGCGTCGCCGGTACCTATGCATTCGACGAGAAGGGCAACATGAAGCAGTCGCCGGTTACGGTGTTCACCTTCAAGAACGGCCAGCCGGTTCCGCTGACCAGCTACTGATCGACAGGTTCGATCCGGTCGCATCAAAAGCGGCACGCGAAAGCGTGCCGCTTTTTTTTACATGGCAGTTCGTGTCTGATGAAGCTCCATGCAGTTCGCCTGATACTCGCCTATATTTGTGCGTAACAGCGATTTTTATCCATGGAGGCGGCTTGACGGATTCCACAGCCCTTCAAGCTGACAATGCGCCTGCGCTCGCGCGCCAGACCGGGCTGCGCTATGTCAGCGACGATGTGCCGGGCATTGCGCGCGTGCCGCGGCAGAACGGCTTTCGCTATGTTGATGCCGAGGGGGGCGCCATCGAGGACGAAGCGACGCTGGAGCGCATCGGTTCGCTTGCGATTCCGCCTGCCTGGACCGATGTCTGGATCTGCCCGTGGGACAACGGCCATATCCAGGCCACCGGGCGCGACGCGAAACGGCGCAAGCAGTATCGCTACCATCCGCGCTGGCGCAGCGTGCGCGACGAGGTGAAGTACGAAAGGATGGTCAGCTTCGGCAAGGCATTGCCGCTCATTCGCCGCCGCGTGGAAGAGGCGCTGAAGCAGCCTGGTCTGCCGCGCGAGAAGGTGCTGGCCACGGTGATTCACCTGCTGCAGGTGACGATGATGCGCATCGGGAACGAGGAATACGCGCGCCAGAACAAATCCTTCGGCCTGACTACGCTGCGCGACCGTCATGTGCGCATAGACGGCAGCGAAGTCGGGTTTCGCTTCCGCGGCAAGAGCGGTGTGCAGCATGCGGTCGGCATCGACGATCCGCGCATTGCGCGCATCATCCGCCGCATGCGTGACCTGCCCGGGCAGGAGCTGTTCCAGTATGTGGACGATGAGGGCTGCCCGCGCTCAGTCGGCTCGGCCGATGTCAATGAATACCTGCGCGATCTGACGGGCGCGGATTACACCGCGAAGGATTTCCGCACCTGGTCCGGCACGGTGCTGGCCGCGCTTGCGCTGCAGGAGTACGAGAAGTTCGATTCCGATGCGCAGGCAAAGAAAAACGTGGTGCGCGCGATCGAATCGGTGGCGGAGCGGCTGGGCAATACGCCATCGATCTGCCGCAAATGCTATGTGCATCCAACCGTCATCGACGCCTACCTCGACGGCAGCATGCTCGATGCATTGCGCGGCAGCGCCGAACATGCGCTGCGGCGTGAGATCCACGGTCTCAGCCCGGAAGAGGCGGCGATTGTCGGACTGCTGCAACAGCGCCTGCAACCTGCCACCACGCGAAAAGCCAAGTCACGCAAGCGCCGGTAAGGGACGCCTTTTCCGTCCGGCGCAGAGATGCAATAATCCGACGCCTCCTCCAACCATCGAATGGAACAACATGATTCTCGAACTCGCCGATATCCGCATCCAGCCTGGCATGCAGGCCGAATTCGACGCCGCCATCCAGCGCGGCGTCGAGCAGGTGATCTCGAAAGCCAAGGGCTTTCAGGGTTATAAAATCAACAAGGGCATTGAATCGCCGGAGCGCTACGTCCTGACGATTTTCTGGGAGACGCTGGAAAACCATACCGTCGATTTTCGCCAGTCGCCGGCTTTCCAGGAGTGGAGAGCCATCGTCGGCCCGTATTTCGCAGCGCCGCCGACGGTCGAGCATTTCACTCTGCTGACGAAATCGAACTAAACAAACCGAAGAGTGGCAGGGCCGGGTTTTTGCATGAATTCAATTCATTCGGCATGGTGGAGTGATATGATCTTCACCCTGCTCTGATGCGAAGAACGATACTGCCGGTGAGGTCGAACAAGAATGCCTTCCAATGCTGACCCAGTCACCCTGACGCTGCTTGCCCTGATCGCCGCGTTCATCGTCGGCATCCTCGCATACGCCGGCAACACCAGGATGAAGGCGCGCCGCACCCGGCACAACCTGGCTGTCATCAGCCATACCATCATCGACTACTTCCGCCGCAGCGGCGTCGAAGTGACTGCCGACTGCACCCGGCTCGAAAGCAACGGCGCCTTCGTCGCGGTGGTCGAGTCCGAACCGATGAAACGCTTCCGCCTGTCGCACATCATCGAGATGACGCTGCGCGAGCATGTCCGCAGGACCTGCGGGCTGGAACTGGAAAAGGTCTATTGGCGCTTCCCGATCAAGGAAGCCGCCGCCCCGGCTGCCGTAGCAAACGTGGCCGCAGGCAGAGAAGAGCCGAAACAGCCGGAAGAGTTGCCGGACGACTACATCAACGAAGGCCTGGAACATTACCGGCACATTCCGAAGCCCGAAGTCACCGAGCTGCCGTGGGAAACCTTTGAAGAGGTTTCCACCACCATCGGTCGTGAAAAGAAGGGCGACGCTGACGAATAAGGCCGGCGCCGCCTGCCTCGTCTATCCTCCGACAGGATTTCAGCACGGCATTCCAGCTGTTCGGCACGCCCGCGCCGGGAACTACTCCAGTTGAAAGCCTGACTAACTTGACCTCAAGCGGTTCCATCGATTTGCCCATCCGTTAGTCCGCCCTGCGTGGCGAGCAATATGCGACTAGCGCCACGGAGGAAAAAGATGCAAGACCAGGCAAGCAGTCAGATCCCTTCCGGCAGCACGGCGCATTCCTTGCCGAGCATTAATGAATCTCCCACTACCCATTACCGTCAGGCCAGTTCCCGCCAGCCGATACGTTACGACGCGCACTACCGCTACGACGGCACCGAGCGCGCGGGACAGCTGGCGCGCATGCTGGGCTGGTTCAGCATCGGCCTTGGACTGGCGCAAGTACTGGCGCCGGGCGGCGTGGCGCGACTGATCGGTACGCGGCAGCATCCGCGGGTAATGCGCGCGGTCGGTGCCAGGGAAATCATCAACGGCGTTGGTATTCTTCAGCAGCGCCGGCCCTCGGGCTGGCTGTGGACGCGCGTGGCCGGCGATGCTATGGATCTGGCTCTGCTCGGCATGGCGGCCCGTTCTCCATACTCGGCGTATTCCACGCGCGGCCAGCGCCGCCGCCTGCAAGCAGCCGCTGCGGCTGTTGCCGGTGTGGCGGTGCTGGACCTGCTTTCCAGCATGGACAATGCGCGGCGCGAAAAACTGGAGCAAGGCGTATCACCCGTCACCGAACTGCATGTCGAGAAAAGCATTTCGGTCAACCGGCCGGTCGAGGACTGCTATCGCTTCTGGCACGACTTCGAAAGCTTCCCGCGCTTCATGCAGCATCTGGAATCGGTGCGCATCACCGGCGACAACCGCACCCGCTGGAAGGCGAAGGGGCCGGCCGGCACCAGTTTCGAATGGGATGCGGAGCTGACTGCGGACGAGCCGAACCGATACCTCGCCTGGTGTTCGATAGAAGGTTCCGGCATCGACAATGCCGGCAGCGTGCGCTTCGAGGCGGCACCCGGCGGACGCGGCACCATCGTGCGCGTCGAGATGAGTTACCGTCCGCCCGGCGGTTCTGCCGGCGCGATGATCGCCAAGATGTTCGGTGAGGAACCGTCGCAGCAGATCGACGAAGACCTGCGCCGCTTCAAGTGGCTGATCGAGACCGGCGAGATTCCGACCACGATAGGACAGCCGTCCGGCACGCGCGGCGTCATCGGTCGCCTGATGAGGAAAGGAGCACCGGGATGAGAGCGAACGTCTGGCATGGCAAGCGCGATGTGCGTATCGACAACGTCCCCGATCCGGAGATCCTGAACCCGCGCGACGCCATCGTGCGCATTACATCGACGGCGATCTGCGGCTCCGACCTGCATCTGTACAACGGCTTCGTGCCGACGATGGAAAAGGGCGACATCATCGGTCATGAATTCATGGGCGAGATCGTCGATGTCGGCAGCGAGGTGAAGAGCCTGAAAATCGGCGACCGCGTCGTGGTTCCTTTCCCTATCGCCTGCGGCAACTGCTTCTTCTGTCAGGAGCAGCTGTATTCGGTGTGCGAGAACTCGAACCCGAACGCGGCACTTGCCGAAAAGATGTGGGGCCATTCGCCGGCCGGGATCTTCGGCTATTCGCACCTGACCGGCGGTTATGCAGGAGGACAGGCGGAATATGCGCGCGTGCCTTTCGCCGATGTCGGTCCGATCAAGATCCCGGACGGCATGAGCGACGAGCAGGTGCTGTTTTTGTCGGACATTCTGCCGACCGGCTACATGGCGGCGGAAGCCTGCGACATCAAACCGGGTTCGGTCGTCGCAGTGTGGGGCTGCGGCCCGGTCGGTCTGTTTGCAATCCAGAGTGCCTACCTGCTTGGCGCGGAACGCGTGATCGGAATCGACCGCTTCCCCGAGCGCTTGCGCATGGCGCGCGAAAGATGCAGGGCAGAGACGCTGGATTACGAAGAGGTCGATATTGCCGATGCTCTGAAGGACATGACCGGCGGGCGCGGTCCAGATGCATGCATCGATGCGGTCGGCATGGAAGCGCATGGCATGGGTTTCATGGGCGCGTATGACCGCGTCAAGCAGGCGATGAGCATGGAAACCGACAGGCCGGTCGCGCTGCGGCAGGCATTGATGAGTTGCCGCAACGGCGGCGTGGTGTCGATCCCCGGCGTGTATGGCGGTTTCCTCGACAAGGTGCCGTTCGGTTCGGTGATGAACCGCTCATTGACGATCAAGACCGGGCAGACGCATGTGCAGCGCTACATGAAGCCACTGCTGGAACGGATTCAGAACGGAGACATCGATCCGACTTTCGTCATCACGCACCGAATGTCGCTGGATGACGCGCCACATGGATTCGACATCTTCTGCAACAAGCAGGATGAGTGCATCAAGATCGTGCTGAAGCCTTAAGACCCGGCTCCTGCATGTCCGCCGCCAGCAGCCGCTCGAATTCCTCCGCCGGCAGCGGGCGGCTCTTCAGGTAGCCCTGGTACATGTCGCAGCCGAGCGACTGCAGAATGGCGAGCTGCTCGTCTTTTTCCACGCCTTCCGCCAGCACCTTGAATCCGAGCGAATGTCCCATTGCGACGATGGCTGCGGCGATTGCACTGTCATCCTGCCGGCGCGCAATGTCATCGACAAAGCTCTTGTCAATTTTCAGCACGTCGAGCGGGAAGCGCTTCAAATGCGCCAGCGATGAATACCCGGTGCCGAAATCGTCAATCGAGAGATGCACGCCAAGATCGCGCAGCCGGTGCAGCAGGAGCGCGACGTCATGTTCGCTCTCCGCCAGCGCGCCTTCAGTCACCTCCAGTTCCAGGTGCTTGGCGGGGAAGCCAGTGACGCTGAGCACTTGTGACACTGCATCGCAGAGATCTCCGCGCATGAACTGGCGTGGCGAGATATTGACCGCGAGCGTCAGCGGCGACAGGCCCGCATCCATCCATTTCCTACCCTGCAGGCAAGTTTGCTTCAGCACCCATTCGCCGATTTCGCCGATCATTCCGGTGCTTTCCGCGACGGGAATGAAGCGCGCCGGCGAAATCAGTCCTTCCTGCGGATGCTGCCAGCGTACCAGCGCCTCGGCGCCAACGATGCGGCCGCTGGCGATATCGACCTGCGGCTGATAGAACACGCGCAGCTCGTTCTGCTCGATGGCGCGATGCAGCCGTGCTTCCAGGTCGAGGCGCTCGCGCGCGGCGTAGGTTAGGCCTTGCGAAAAATAGCGGAAGCAGTTGCGTCCCTCGTTCTTGGCCTGGTACAGCGCCGCATCCGCATGCTGCAGCAAGTCCTGCGTGCTGGTGCCGTGATCGGGGAAGAGGCTGATGCCGATGCTTACGCCGATGCGCACTTCTGCGCCGTTGGACAGTGTCCACGGTTTGCTCAAACTGCTCATGATGTCGTTCGCAACCAGCGCGGCATCCTGCGGATGCGCGATCTGCTGCAGCATCACCGTGAATTCGTCGCCGCCCAGGCGCGCCACCGTATCGATGCCGCGCAGGCGCATGGTCAGGCGCTTGGCAACCTGCTGCAGCAGCTCGTCGCCGGCAGCATGGCCGAAGCTGTCGTTGACATTCTTGAAGCGGTCCAGGTCGAGCATCAGCAATGCCAGCTGGCCATTTTCGCGCTGCGCTGCGCGGATGCCGTGCTCCAGATGCGACAGCAGCAGCAGACGGTTCGGCAATTGCGTCAGCGGATCGTGATGCGCCAGGAAATCGAGCTTGGTTTCCGATTCCTTGAGCCGTGAAATATCGGCGAAGACGGCGACATAATTCATCACCGCGCCGGCATTGTTCCTAACCTCGCTGATGCTCAGCAGCTGTGGATAGATTTCGCCGTTCTTGCGGCGGTTCCAGATTTCGCCGCGCCAGTGGCCGTTGGTCGCGATGCATTGCCACATCTCGCGATAGAACTCCGGCGTATGGCGGCCCGAGCTCAGCATGCGCGGTTTCTTGCCGACGACTTCCGTTTCGGCATAGCCGGTGATGTCGCAGAAAGCCTTGTTGACTAGCAGGATGCTGCGGTCGGCGGTGGTGACGATCACGCCTTCGCGCGTGGCTTCGAAGACCGCGGCGGCCTGCCGCAGTCGTTCCTCCGAGCGTTTCTGTTCGCTCAGGTCCATGGTGGTGCCGGAGACCAGCGATGGTGTGCCATCCGCGTTGCGCTGGATCAGGTAGCGCATCAGCACCGGCAGATAATGTCCTTGCTTGTGCCGCAGCCGTACTTCGATCGAGCAGCTCTGTTCGCCGTTGGATAGTGCATCGTTGAACGCTTGTTCCGCCATCGCCGCATCGTCCGCATGCATCAGCCGCCGCCACAGATTGGAGTCGCCCGGCAGTTCTTCCTCCGCGTAACCGAGCATGTCCCAGCAGCGCGGCGAGCAGTGAATCCGGCCGCTCTCCCGGTCCCAGTCCCACCAGCCGTCATTGCTTCCCTTGAGTACGCGCTCAAGGCGTTCGCGGTAACGCGCCGACGCCGACATCGCACCGGCCAGCGAACCATGCCAGGCCTTCAGCAACAGATAGAGCAAGATGCCGGTGACGGCGATGAAGAGAAAGCCCTTGAGGGTGCTGACGCGCTCGAACTGGGCGGGATCGGGGAAGGCAAAGAACAGCAGGCGATCGGAAACCGCGATCCAGATGAAGGCGAATACCACATACAGCATCACGATCCCGCACGGGCTGCGCAACTTGTGCTTTACCGTTTGGCAGGCATCATGATTCATATAAAGGTAATCGAAGAATTTCTTCAATTCACTATAGCAGTAACGAAAGAATTAATGGGTGAAAGTATTTGATGGATTATTTGGCAATCGAAATGTGCCGCGAATTTCTGTGGACAGGTTGGTAGCGGCACGAGAAGGAGTTCGCTAATCGAGAGCGGGTCTGCTGGCAACCGCTGTGGCACTTTTACCAAGCCGTGCATTTACGCCATAGAACAGTACCGTCAGTTGCGCGATCACATTTAATCCCGCCACCATCGCGAACAGATGGCTCTTCACAACATATAAGGCGTACAGGATAGTGACCACGGCAATCGCGATCCATCCACCCCATGCCAAAAGCGAGATGGAGCGGCGCGCCTCGGGGTCGCGGTGATATTTCAGGATCTGAGGGACATACAGGGCCGACGCAGCAATGCCTGATACGCCGTACAACACGCTTAATACTTGTTCCATATTTTCCCGGAGGCGGGAGTTGAGAGTGGATTCTGCTTGCGTTAGGTTGCATTACGCAGCAATAGAGCGTGCGTGATGCGCGTCGATTTTAATATCGATTTGCCGTATGCAAATGGTTCATTGCATGAACATCCAGCACGGCGTGACGATGAAGCGACACATTGTCGGTCATGCGAATGCAAGAATTGCCGGAAATGCCAGACAGCACGCAGCAATATGCTTGCGTGTCTGGCAAAAGACTCGGATCAGGACGTGGCTCGGTGCAAGTCTCCGGTACCGGAGACGCACTTCACCGGACTGCAGGCTGCATGAGCGAGAAGAGCCTCAACCACCGAAATAAATGCCTTCTGCAGGATTGTGCAGGTTCGGATCAAGATTCGGATTTCTGCCTTGGGTACTATCCCACTGGCTACTGGTTCCGGAATGGCCCATCGTGCCGCCGCTCGTTCCCATGCCTGCGCAGCCGGTCAGTATCAGCGTTACAAGAATGACAGGAAGGGTTTTCATGGCATACCTCCAATGAAAAGTTTCTTGGAACTCCTCCCTCGCACTGTCGCGCTTCCTTCCAGCTTCAATATAGGCAGTCGCTTTTGGATTGAACAGCTAGAAATAGCGGAATAAGGAATCTGGCCAAGGCCATGGGGACAATGTTCTTCTTGTAAATCCTGCTTATGCTGCTCCTCTGCGGGATTCAGTTGATCCAGGAATGGAAGACATCGTCCCGCTGATAGGCATCATTGCCGCTGGCACCGGAAGCCGTGCCCGTATCGCCGCTGCCATAGGTGCCGGCGCAACCGGCAAGCAGGGTAAAAACAGTCGTGATAATCAGCGCTTTCATTGCACACCTCCATGGATCCGTCGAGGTGACGAAATAAGGAAGTACCACTATAGGTCGCTGAAATTTGTACCGTTACTTCCAATACGGCGCATTCTGATGCAGCGCAATAGCGCTTTTGAAAGGCCGATATCTTTCGGATGAAGACTTGACTTATCTGAGCAGTGAAATCGCTATCCTGTGCGCTGCCTCTTCGGCAGCATGTGCATCGGGAAAAACCATTTCCACCGCTACCCGTTGATGCGGGAAAACGCTGTTCCTGTGCATTGGATTGGGTGATGGGCCATAGATGGTGACATACGCACCCCAGCCTTCACCCTCCACAAGCAGCTCGCCGGAATACTCGATCTCATATTCGCGGATCGTCTCGGAGGGCATCGCATCCTCCTTTCTGCATGCACTGTTGATGGAACAGGCATTCCGTTTGCTGGCGCGTGCTAAGGTGAAGCGTCTATCGAAGGCTGCTGGACAGTGGATCAGATGGGGAGCCGAGAATGCCAGTTCATGAATATACGCGCCGCACCGGGCGGCGACTCACGTACAGCATTGAGTACGATCAAGCGGAGTACTTCATTCACCGTGACGGCGCGCTGAAAAAATCCTTTCCGGATGCGCTGGCCGCAGGCATGGCGCCGCACGAGGCGACGCCGGATCTGATGCTGCGCATGGCGATTGCCGATATCGAGGCACTGCACGGCATGGATGAATAGCCATTTGCCTCGGTGGACTGTTTAACCCATCAGCGCCTTGAGCGCCTTGCTGTACAGCGTGGTCAGATTGTCCATGGTTTCCAGCAGGCGCTCGCTCGTCGTTGCGACGTTCCGCAGATTTTCGGTCGGGTCGCCCTTGCCTAGCAGCGCCTGTTCCAGGAACAGCCATTGCCCCTTGGCCAAATCGAGCTCGCGCTTGATTTCGAGGCTCGTCAGCGGCGCCGTTTCCAGGTTTGCCAGTGCGCTCTTGAATTCTTCACGATACTTGCTGATGTCGCCGTCACGCTGGCCGAGAGCCGCCGCGAAATACAGCCGCGCCAGACGCTGCGACAGCATGCGCTGGCGCCCCGATACATTGACGATTTTCGCCGGCGCCGTCTGCGCCATGCGCTCGAATGCGGCGGTGAGCTTTTCCGCTTCCGCCACCAGCTTTTCCGTCAGCCGGTGCGCATCGGCCACGCTGTTCCTGTCCGCAGGCTTCGCAAGGGCTTTTGCATAGGAGGCATATGCCGCAGTCACCGCTTCCAGCGTTGTCTTCAGTTCCGAAGTGATTGCGCCGCGCCCGACGAAGTCCAGGTTTTCCTCGAAACGCTTTTGCGCCGCGATGAGCTGCTCCTGCGATCGGGTCGGCTGGATATTCAGCGCGATCTGCGCATAGGCTTTGCCCATGCGCTCCGTCAGCATCCGCAGGCGGCCCGCCTCATTGATCAGTGCAGCGGCGTCCGGCGTATTAGGGAGGCGTGCCGTGCTTGCAGGAGCGGCAGATGCCTGCTGAACGCTGGCAATGCCGGCGCCGGACCAGAGTACCAAAATCGAAAATGCGAATATCAGCCGACGCAACATGGTTTTCCTCAATCAGAACAACAAATGCGAGTATGGTGGCGATAGTCACAAAGACCTATACGTAGCATGACGTATTGCGCAATTGGCTGAATATTGATCCCCGTTTCGCATGCTTGACTCGGATCAATTTCGCTCCTCGAACAACAGGATGTCCCGCTCTATCGAAGCAAGGCAGTCGAAGGCGAGATCGAGAACATTGGCTGCTGCATCAGCTGCATTGTCCCAGGCGTCGCGCGTGGCGACGGCGGCATTGTATTGCTGCAATGCGTTCTGCAGTTCGATGGTTCGCCGCGAAATGCCGCCGCTGTGATCGGCGCGGATGCAGGTGCGGAATGACGCAGCCAGTGCATCCATCTTGCGGCCGATGATGCGCAGATTGAGGGCGAGCACGGATGCATGCACATCAACATCATAAAAATCCGGATGTGCCACTTGCAGCGCAAGTTGCCGTTCATGCAGCTTTCTCGTGTAATCGAGTGCCTCTTCGGCTGCGCGATAGTGCGCATACAAGGGGCCGGGAGGGTAAAGCAGAGTCAGCGGCATGATTCACTTTGGTTGGTGCTGCCAAGGACATTGTAGTCGGCTGTATCGGTAACGGAATCGTCATTCTTTCCGCGTTCCCTCGCTATTCCGGTGAATTTAACCTAGTGTGAAGCATGCTCGAACCGAAAGCCGAAGCGGAGGAGAACATGCACTCGACATTCCAGGCGTCCGATACAGGACAGGCTGTGATTCAGAACGCGACCGATATCGGAACGGAAAAGCTAGTGGTAAGCCTGCATCACGGCAGCGATTCTTCGGTTGATATTGAGATCAAGGAAGAAGGGCCGGGCAGCGGCCTGGTTTCCAGTTCGATTTCGATCAACCAGTCGGGCCTGCAGCAACTGGTTCACTGGCTGCGAGAGCAGGGCGCAGTAGACTGATCGTCTGCTCCAGGGGCGACGTTCAAGCGGAGCCGGCGCGCTATACTGCCTATCCGAATTGCCCTTCCCTCAGATTTCTTTTGCAATAGGAAAGCGAAATGAAAAAACATCTGATGCACCACCTTGCCGCGACTTTCCTGCTGGCCGCCGCTGTTGGCATCGCACCGGCTTATGCGGAAGAAGTGCGCAGTATCGACGTGAAGCAGGCACAGACGATGAAGAATCAGGGGGGCCTGCTGCTTGACGTGCGGGAACCGAATGAATATGCCAGCGGCCATGCGCCGGGCAGCGTATTGATCCCGGTCGGCCAGCTGGAAAAGCGCCTGCAGGAAATTCGCCAGTTCCAGGATAAGCCGGTCGCGGTGATTTGCCGTTCCGGCCGGCGTTCCGCAGCGGCGGCGGAAATCCTGCAGAAAGCCGGTTTTTCCGATGTGAAGAATGTAGACGGCGGAATGCTTGCCTGGGAACAGACCGGGTTGCGGGTTGTGCAGGGGATGAAATAAGGCTGGCGGTTTCGGGACATAAAAAAGGACATGCCGGAGCATGTCCTTTTTGTGCGTCTCAGGCAATAAGCCGAGACCAGGTGAGATTCAGCGCGTGATCGGCTTGTAGCGAATCCGCTTCGGCTTCGCGCCTTCCTCGCCGAGGCGCTTCTTCTTGTCCGCTTCGTATTCCTGATAGTTCCCGTCGAAGAACACCACCTGCGAATCACCTTCGAATGCGAGGATGTGTGTCGCGATGCGGTCGAGGAACCAGCGGTCGTGCGAGATCACCATCACGCTGCCGGCGAATTCGAGCAGCGCATCCTCCAGCGCGCGCAGGGTTTCGACGTCGAGGTCGTTCGACGGTTCATCCAGCAGCAGCACGTTACCGCCCATGAGCAGCGTCTTTGCCAGATGCAGGCGGCCGCGCTCGCCGCCGGACAGGTTGCCGACGATCTTCTGCTGGTCACCACCCTTGAAGTTGAAGCGGCCAAGATAGGCGCGCGACGGCATCTCGAAGCGGCCCACCGTCAGGATGTCGGCGCCGTTCGATACGTCTTCCCACACCGTCTTCTTATTGCCGAGGTCTTCGCGCGACTGATCGACCAGCGACAGTTTTACGGTCGGGCCAACCACGACTTCGCCGCTGTCTGGCTGCTCTTTACCTGCGATCATCTTGAACAGTGTCGATTTACCGGCACCGTTCGGGCCGATGATGCCAACGATCGCACCGGCCGGAATCTTGAAGCTGAGGTTGTCGATCAGCAGGCGGTCGCCGAAGGCTTTCGACACATTCTTGAACTCGATCACTTCGTTGCCGAGGCGCTCAGCGACCGGGATAAAGATTTCCTGCGTCTCGTTGCGCTTCTGGTATTCGTGTTCGGACAGTTCGTTGAAGCGCGCGAGACGCGCCTTGCTCTTGGCCTGACGGCCCTTCGGGTTCTGCCGTACCCATTCCAGATCCTTCTGGATGGTTTTCTGGCGCGCGGATTCGGAAGCCTCTTCCTGTTTCAGGCGTGCTTCCTTCTGCTCCAGCCAGGAGCTGTAATTGCCCTTCCACGGAATGCCGTGGCCGCGGTCGAGTTCGAGAATCCATTCCGCCGCGTTGTCCAGGAAGTAGCGGTCGTGCGTGATGCCGACCACGGTGCCGGGGAAGCGCTGCAGGAACTGCTCCAGCCACTCCACCGATTCCGCATCGAGGTGGTTGGTCGGCTCGTCGAGCAGCAGCATGTCCGGCTTGGACAGCAGCAGCTTGCACAGCGCGACGCGGCGCTTCTCGCCGCCGGAGAGTACGCCGACCTTCGCATCCCATGGCGGCAGGCGTAGCGCGTCGGCTGCGATTTCCAGCTGCTGGTCGAGGTTGCCGCCGCCGGAGGTGGCGATGATTGCTTCCAGGCGCGCCTGCTCGGCGGCGAGCGCGTCGAAGTCGGCATCCGGCTCCGCGTAGGCGGCATAGACCGCATCCAGCTTGGCCTGCGCTTCGGCGACTTCGCCGAGGCCGGATTCGACCGCCTGGCGCACCGTCATTTCCGGATCGAGCTGCGGCTCCTGCGGCAGGTAGCCGATGTTCAGGCCCGGCATCGGCACTGCTTCGCCCTCGATCTCCTTGTCGATGCCGGCCATGATCTTCAGCAGCGTCGATTTGCCGGAACCGTTCAGGCCGAGCACGCCGATCTTGGCACCCGGGAAGAAGGACAGCGAAATGTCTTTGAGAATCTGGCGCTTGGGCGGGACGATCTTGCCCACGCGGTTCATGGTGTACACGTATTGAGCCATAGGAATTTCGGGAGGAAACGGATGTAGAGGAAGAGTGCAAGGATACCCGATGGCGTGCTTGAGCGGGGCAGCACAGATGCTTCGCAGGCCATAGGGAGATGGAGCAGGCAGGATTCGGAATACCCCCAAAAAAGCTAAGCCCTATAGAAAATAGGGCTATTTTGATTTGGATCAACCAGATGATTGATTCAAATCAATAAACTCGTTTCCAGTTTTACACACTGGCAAACCTTGATAAGGGGAAAGAAATGAAAAAATCTGCAGTAGTTGTGGCTCTCGCCGCTCTCGGTTTCATTGCAACCGAAGCGATGGCGCAGCAAAGCCCGTGGCTGGTTCGTGCGCGTGCAGTACATATCGATACGGCGAACAAGTCGGATGCGATTCCTACGGTGGCACCTGCGAATGGCGTCACGGTAAGCAACAAGACCATTCCTGAGCTCGATATCTCGTATTTCTTCACTCCAAATATCGCTGCGGAACTGATCTTGACGTACCCGCAAAAGCATGACGTGAAACTAAACGGCACAAAGATTGGCACCTTCAAGCACCTGCCGCCGACGCTGAGCTTGCAGTACCACTTCACGCCGGAAGCAAAGTTTAGTCCGTACGTCGGTGCCGGCATCAACTACACCCGTATCTCCAGCGAAAAACTGGGTGGCTTGAAACTTGAAAACGACAGCCTCGGTTATGCTCTGCAAGCTGGCTTTGATTACAAGATTGACAAAAATTGGTCAATCAACTTCGACGTGAAGAAAGTGCAGATCCGCGCGGACGTCACCCTTGGTGGAACCAAGATTACCGAAGTCAAGGTCGATCCGCTGCTGGTCGGCGTCGGCATCGGCTACCGCTTCTGATCGCGGCTCAGCCGGCCAACGAAAAAGCCGGTCATCGACCGGCTTTTTTCATGCCGTCTTGCGCTCAAGCCGTCGTGCCTGCCATGTCTGCCACAAGCTCTCCAGCGAATACACCGCGAGTGCGCCCCAGATCAGCGCGAAGCCGGCCAGCCGCGCGCCGCCGAACGGTTCGTGGTACAGCCATACGCCGAGCAGCAGTTGCAGGGTCGGCCCGATGTACTGC
>JAEZVM010000309.1 GCA_023420795.1 Pseudomonadota bacterium | reverse complement strand
GGAAATGATGACCTTTGCCAAGGTGGTAGAGACGAAGAGCTTCTCGGCGGCGGCGCAGGCGCTGATGACATCGAAATCGCTGGTCAGCAAGCAGATCGGCAGCCTGGAAAGCGCGCTCGGCGTGCGGCTACTGAACCGCACCACGCGCCGCATGAGCCTGACGGAAATCGGTGCCGCCTATTACGAGCATTGCGCCCGCATTGCACAGGAAATCGATGCGGCGGCACAGACTGTCACGCAGTTGCAGGCCGAGCCGCGCGGCGTGCTGCGCGTGACGTCGCCGGTGATCTTCGCATCGCTGCATCTGGCGCCGGCACTGGGCAATTTCCTGCAGCGTCATGAGCAGATCGAGGTGGAGCTGAATGCCACCGACCGGTTGGTGGATATCGTCGATGAAGGCTACGACCTGGCGATTCGCATCACCGACCATCCGGCGCAGAACATGGTCGCGCGCAGGATCGCGCCGGTACGCTGGGTGACCTGCGCCTCGCCCTCCTATCTCGAGCGCCACGGCACGCCACGAACACTGCAGGAGCTGGACCGGCACCAGTGCCTGGTATATCAGGGCGTGCCGACGTTGCGCAGCGGCTGGCGCTACCAGGTGGGGAACAAGGAGATCTCGCTGCAGCCGAGCGGCAAATGCCGTGTCAACAATTCGGAAGTGCTGCTGCAGCTTGCACTGGACGGCATGGGCATCGTGCTGTTCCCGACCTATATCCTCGGCCGGTATCTGAAAAGCGGGCGGCTGGTGGAGATCCTGCCAGACAGCGTCGCCAATGCAGGCACGTCACTGTACGCGACATATCTGCCTAACCGCTACCTGCAGCCGAAGGTACGTGCCTTCATCGATCATCTGCTGGAACACTTCGGAGCTGAACCTGAATGGGACAGGTACTGAGCTGCATTGCGGCAGACGCGGCTATCCCGGGAACCGCCGCAATCCCTCCAGATCGAGAACGGTGATGCCGCCGTATTCCGCCTTCACCAGACCCGCCTCTTCCAGCACCTTCAGCGAGCCGTTGACGCGCTGGCGCGACGCGCCGCACAGATAGCCGATCTCCTCCTGCGAAATCTGCAGCTTCGGGCTGATGCCCGGATTCAGGTGCGGATTGAACAGGGCAGCAAGGCAGCGCGCCAGCCGCGCGGTAGTGTCAAGCATGCGGTCGAATTCGACCAGCGAGATGAACATCCCAAGCCGTTCATTCAGCAGCGTCATGACGAAACGGTTGAAGCCGATGCTGCTGTCGAGCAGCCAGTGGAAAGTCGCACGCGGCATCAGCGCCAGTCGCGTGTCGCGCAGCGCGATCACGTCGTACTGTCTCGGCGCAGTCTTCAGCAGCGAACCTTCGCCGAACCAGCTGCCGCCCAGCACGCCGGTGAAGGTGATGGCCTTGCCTTCCGGCGAAACGCAGCTCATCTTCAGCAGGCCGTCGATGACGCCTACCCAGTAATCGACCGACTCGCCCTTGCGGCATACATAGCCGCCAGCCGGCACGACACGCTCGATGACATCGACCTCGACGCGCGCCATCTGTTCATCGGTCAGCGACTGCGCCCATGCGGCGGCACGGATCATATCGAGAAGCGTTATTGCGGGTGAGTCCATTGCGCCCTCCCTGGCAAGGATCGGTTATACGGCGGACCTGCGCGGCGATCATATACGCAGCGACTCCCCATGCCAAGCCCGCGCGGCGGCTCTGCGGAATTACTGGGATAATGAACCCGCAACCCGCTGGATGCATCACCCGTCTTCCCCGTACTCTCACAAAAATAATCCGACATGAATGCAGGAGTCCTGTACGCCGCCGCTGCCTATGCAATGTGGGGCGTGTTCCCGCTTTACTTCAAGGCGCTGCAGCAGATCGCGCCATTCGAAATCCTGGTGCACCGGATGGTATGGTCGCTGGCCTTCATCGTCATCGTACTGGCGGTGCGCAGGCACTGGAGCTGGCTCGGCGGCGCGCTGCGGCAGCCGAAGGTGATCGGCGGCTTTGCCGTCAGCGCGGTCCTCTTGTCGGGCAACTGGTTCATCTATATCTGGGCCGTCAACAACGGCCGCGTGGTCGATGCCAGCCTCGGCTATTTCATCAATCCGCTGTTCAATGTGCTGCTCGGCTCTCTGCTGCTGCACGAGCGGCTGCGCCCCGTGCAGTGGACCGCGGTTGGCCTTGCCGCATGCGGCGTCGCATGGCTGACCTGGCAGGGCGGCGGACTGCCGTGGATTGCACTGCTGCTGGCGGCTACCTTCGGGTTGTACGGGCTGCTGCGCAAGACGGCGACGCTCGGCACCTTGGAAGGCCTGGCAATCGAGACGCTGCTGCTGTTCCCGGCGGCGGCAGCCTATCTGGTCATGCTGACACTGGAAGGGCGCAACGGATTCGCGACGGCTTCCACCACGACGCAATGGCTACTGGTGGCAGCCGGGCCGATCACCGCGATTCCGCTTCTACTGTTCGCGGCAGGCGCGCGCCGCATTCCGCTATCGCTGCTAGGGCTGCTGCAGTACATCGGGCCGACCCTGCAACTGCTGCTCGGCGTATGGCTGTACCACGAACCGTTCGGCGGCGCGCGGCTGGCCGGCTTCGCGCTGATCTGGGGCGCACTCGCGGTGTATTCGCTGGAGAGC
>JAEZVM010000279.1 GCA_023420795.1 Pseudomonadota bacterium | reverse complement strand
CTGCAGCTCGGCGCGCGACTGGTTGTAGATCACCTTGGCGTCGCGCGTGAATTCGATTACATCACGATCGTTCAGCTTGCCGATGATATGGCTGCAGGCGCCGAGATTGTACGAACGCAGCACATTCATCACATCGGATTTCTCTTCTGCACGCACCTGTATCACCGCGCCGAGTTCCTCGCTGAACAGCGCGCGCAGCGTCATGTCGTTGCGACGCTCGCCGATCTGCTGCGTCCAATACTTCGCCTCGCCCGAATCGGAAGCGTGCTCGCCTTCCATCGTCAGGATATCGAGGTTGACCGAGACGCCTGCACGACCGGCAAATGCCATTTCACACAGCGTTGCGAACAGGCCACCATCGGAACGGTCATGGTAGGCCAGCAGCTTGCGTTCCTCGTTCAACTGCTGGATCGCCGCAAAGAATGCCTTCAGGTCTTCCGCACTATCGACATCCGGAACCGTATTGCCGATCTGCTGCATCACCTGCGTCAGCGCCGATGCGCCCATGCGGTTCTTGCCGCGACCCAGATCGATCAGGATCAGCGCCGTGTCGCCGGCATCCTTGCGCAGCTGCGGCGTCAGCGACTGGCGCACATCCGGCACCGGCGCAAAAGCCGACACGATCAGCGACACTGGCGACGTGACTTCCTTGCTGCCTTCCACAGCCTTCCAGGTGGTACGCATCGACAGCGAATCCTTGCCAACCGGGATGCTAATGCCGAGCGCCGGGCACAATTCCATGCCGACAGCCTTCACCGTATCGAACAGCGCGGCGTCCTGCCCCGGCTGACCGCAGGCAGCCATCCAGTTGGCTGACAACTTGATGTCGGAAATATCGGCGATCGGCGCCGCCGCGATATTGGTGATCACCTCGCCCACCGCCATGCGGCCTGAAGCGGCAGCATCGATCACCGCCAGCGGCGTGCGTTCACCCATCGCCATCGCCTCGCCACGATAGCCCTCCAGGCTCATCGCAGTCACCGCACAGTCGGCGACAGGCACCTGCCACGGCCCGACCATCTGGTCGCGCACCGACATCGCACCGACGGTACGGTCGCCGATGGTGATCAGGAAGGACTTGTCAGCAACCGTCGGCAGGCGCAGCACACGCTGCGCCACATCAACGAGATCCATGCCGGTCAGATCGACCGCAGGGTATTCGCTCTTTACATGCGCGACATCACGATGCATCTTCGGCGGCTTGCCGAGCAGGACGTCCATCGGCATATCGACCGGGCTGTTGCCATGCTCGCGGTCGATCACCTTCAGCTGGCGTTCCTCGGTTGCCGTGCCAACAACTGCAAACGGCGCACGTTCGCGCTCGCACAAATACTGGAACAGCGGCAGGCTTTCCGGCGCGATCGCAAGCACGTAGCGTTCCTGCGATTCATTGCTCCAGATTTCCTTCGGCGCCATGCCGCTCTCTTCCAGCGGCACCTTGCGCAGATCGAACACCGCGCCACGCTTGGCATCGTTGGTCAGTTCCGGGAAAGCGTTCGACAGGCCGCCGACGCCGACGTCGTGAATCGACAGAATTGGATTGCCGTCGCCCATCGCCCAGCAGGCATTGATTACTTCCTGCGCACGGCGCTCCATTTCTGGGTTGCCGCGCTGGACCGAATCGAAATCCAGGTCTGCGGTATTGGTGCCGGTTGCCATCGACGATGCCGCGCCACCGCCCATGCCGATACGCATGCCCGGGCCGCCGAGCTGGATCAGCACGCTGCCGACCGGCAGATCGTTCTTCTTGGTGTGCTTGGCCGAAATGTTGCCCATGCCGCCGGCGATCATGATCGGCTTGTGATAGCCCCAGACCTTATCACCGACTTTCTGCTCATAGGTGCGGAAATAGCCACCGAGGTTCGGGCGGCCGAATTCATTGTTGAACGCTGCGCCGCCGATCGGGCCGTCGATCATGATCTGCAGGGGCGACGCGATGCGGTCCGGTTTGCCGTAGATGCCACACTGCCCCTGCGACACGCGCTCGGTCACCGGTTCGGTCGCATCGCGCGCGTTTTCCCACGGCTGCACCGAATGCGTCAGCATCAGGTTGGAGACGGTGAATCCGGTGAGGCCGGCCTTCGGCTTCGCGCCGCGGCCAGTCGCCCCTTCGTCGCGGATCTCGCCGCCGGCACCGGTGGAAGCCCCCGGAAACGGTGAAATCGCGGTCGGATGGTTGTGCGTCTCGACCTTCATCAGGATGTGCGTCAGTTCGTCCGACGCCTCATACACGTTGCCGCTTGCCGCGCCACGCGGATAGAAGCGTGACACGGTTGCGCCTTCGATGATCGACGAGTTGTCGCTGTAGGCGACCACCGTGCCCTTCGGCTGCAACTGGTGCGTGTTCTTGATCATCGCAAACAGCGACTTGTCCTGCTTCACGCCATCGA
Source organism: Pseudomonadota bacterium (assembly GCA_023420795.1). GTDB lineage: Bacteria > Pseudomonadota > Gammaproteobacteria > Burkholderiales > Burkholderiaceae_D > Noviherbaspirillum. The sequence continues at coordinate 3,996 of JAEZVM010000279.1, read as the reverse complement.
TGGTCCAGTCGGCATTGAAAATCTTGTGACGGCAATGTTCGCTGTTAGCCTGCGCGAACATCATCAGCTCAACGTCGGTCGGATTGCGCTTCGCCTGCGTGAAAGCGTTCAGCAGGTAATCGATTTCATCGTCGGACAGCGCCAGCCCCAGCTCGCCGTTAGCGCGTATCAGCGCTTCCTTGCCGCCGGCAAGCACATCGACGAATTCGAGCGGCTTGGCTTCCAGTTCGCGGAACAGGCCGGCTGCCTCATCTGCACTGCGCAATACTGCTTCGATCATGCGGTCATGCAGCAAGGCCACGACTTCCTGTACGGCCGAATCCGGCAGTTTCTTCGCGCCGCCCAGCAGGCCCGATTTCATCTGCACGCGATACGACACGCCGCGCTCGACGCGCCGGATATGCGTCATGCCGCAGTTGTGCACGATGTCGGTCGCCTTGCTCGCCCACGGCGATATCGTGCCGAACCGGGGGATCACGACAAACTCTTCGCCGTCGCTTGCGCCGCTGAACGGCTCACCATAGGTCAGAAGCGCATTCAATCGGCCGATGTCGTCCTGGTTCGGTGCGGTAGCGGCATCGATGAAATGCAGGAAGCGGCCTGTCACGCCGATGATGGCGGGCTCGACTGCTTGCAATTGTGTCAAAAGGCGTTGGGAGCGAAAGGCAGACAGGGCATTCGAGCCCGGCAGAATCAGCATGGCGATGAGAGATTTGATGCAGCGCGGCTGCCGGCAGAGACAGCGTGACCGCAAGTTGAACCGGAAAGCGAGATTATACCGCGAGGCCGTGCCATGGCAGGATGTCAATCACCCGGCTAGGCAACGAAGTCGCGCTCCCGAAACGACATTGCATTCTGCATAACGAGACAGGCGATCTTGCGATGTTTGGCGCAACATGCTGCGCACACCGGAAGCGGCAACGACTAAAATGATGCCCTCGAACAGGGAGTCTATCTGGCCGTCGTGCGCAGCGCGCCACTCCCTGGCTTCAGTATTGACAGGTTAAGTAAGTGACACAAAAGCAGATTGCGGTAATCGGTGGGGGCGTGGTTGGCGTCTGCACTGCCTATTTTCTGGCGGTGGCCGGACATGAAGTCGTCGTCATCGAGCGGCATCAGAACGTGGCACAGGAAGCCAGCTTCGCCAATGCTGGCATCGTCGCGGCAGGCCATGCTTCTCCCTGGGCCGCACCCGGAATGCCTGGAAAGATATTCGCCAGTCTGTTTCGCTCCGAGTCGCCGGTGATATTCAAGCGGACGCTGGATCGCGCAACCTGGCGCTGGATACGCAAGTGGCTTTCCGAATGCGAGCTCGAACGCTATCGCATCAACAAGTCGAGGATGCAGCGCATCGCGTTCTACAGCCGCGATATCCTGCGCCTGCTGCGGGAACACTATGAGCTCGATTATGAGCAGACGCAGGGCGTGCTGCAGTTGTTCCGTACCGAGAAGGATGTAGGCGCGGCTGCACCATCGATCGAGCTGCTTACCGAAAAAGAAGTCCCGTACCAGATCCTCGATGCCGACGGCGTGCGGCAGATCGAACCCGCCTTGTGTGCTCAGACGAAGCTGGCCGGCGGCCTTTATCTTCCTCAGGATGAGGCTGGCAACTGCCCGCTGTTCGCCAAGCAGATGAGGCACATCGCAAGCTCGATCGGCGTGCAGTTCCGCTTTGGCACCACCGTGCAGTCGATTGAACTCGAATCACGTGGCGTCGCATTGCATATCGATGGCGAGCGGCTTCCCGCGGATGCCGTAGTTCTGGCGGCCGGCATCGAAAGCGCGCGTATGCTCAAGGATATCGGTATCAGTATTCCGCTATACCCGGTCAAGGGTTACTCCGCAACCGCAATGATCAGGAACTTCGATCAGGCACCAAGAGCCGCCTTGCTCGATGATGCATACAAGGTCGCGATCACCCGCCTCGGAAACCGTATCCGCATTGCCGGCACTGCCGAGCTCGGATCACGCGACATGGAAATACAGGAGCGCGCATTGCGCACGTTGATCAAGGCAGGCAACGACTGGTTCCCGGGCGCGGCCAATTACGCCAAGGCCAATTTCTGGTCCGGTATCCAGCCGATGCTGCCGGACGGTCCGCCGCTGCTGGGAGCGACTTCCGTGCGCAATGTGTACGTCAATATCGGCCATGGCTCTAACGGATGGGCAATGGCGGCGGGCGCCGGCAAGGTGGTGGCAGATATCGTTTCCGGCTACGCGCCGGAGATCGACATGGATGGTTTGACAATGGCTCGCTATGGATAAGGTTGATTGTGTCGTCATCGGCGCCGGCGTGGTTGGTCTGGCAGTAGCCAGGGCTCTTGCCATCGGCGGACGAGAAGTATTTGTCGTTGAAAAACATGCCGCGATCGGTATGGAAACCAGTTCCCGCAACAGCGAGGTGATTCATGCCGGCCTGTACTACCCGACCGGCAGCCTCAAGGCTCGCCTGTGCGTGGAAGGACGCGACATGATGTACGCATACTGTGCCGAACGCGGGATCGAACATCGCCGTTGCGGCAAGCTGATTGTCGCCACATCCGATGCGCAGCGGGAGAAGCTGTCCGCCATTCATGCGCAGGCTCACGCGAACGGCTGCTCGGAAGTTACAAGCCTGTCCGCGCAACAAGCTCAAGCGCTCGAACCCGCACTGTCATGCGTCGCCGCCCTGCTCTCGCCCAATACCGGCATCATCGATACCCATGCCTACATGCTGGCACTGCAGGCGGATGCTGAAAATGCGGGCGCCGTGTTCGCCTTTGATAGCGAAGTTGTCGCAGGCCGCGTCACGCCCGACGGAATGCAGCTGCAAGTCCGTTCAGGCGACAACACGGAAATCGCGTTGTCGGCGCAAATCGTCGTCAACTGTGGTGGGTTGTGGGCGCCGCATATTGCACGGCAAATCGATGCACTCGACCAGAACGATACGCCGACGCCGTACTTCGCAAAGGGAAACTATTATTCGCTCGGCGGCAAGGCGCCTTTTTCGCGACTGATTTATCCGGTTCCGGAAGCCGGCGGTCTGGGCGTGCATCTCACTCTCGACCTGGGCGGTCAGGCTCGGTTTGGCCCGGACGTGGAATGGCTGAATGATTCAGGAAAGGATATCGACTACACCGTCGATCCTCGGAGGGCCGACAGGTTCTACCATGAAATTCGTGCGTATTGGCCGGCATTGCCCGACTCCGCGCTGCAGCCAGCGTACGCCGGCGCGCGTCCTAAAATCAGCGGGCCGGATGCCCCGGCCGCCGACTTCCTGATCTCCTCACATGGCTGCGCGCACTATCTCGGCCTGTACGGGATCGAATCACCCGGCCTGACTGCCTCGCTTGCCATCGGCGATCATGTCGCCGGGCGCCTCCTGCATCAATAGGCCGCCCCCGGCGTCGGGTGATGGCTATTCTCAGGCGGCGATCAGGAAGTCGATCACGATTTCGCCTGGTTCGCGCTTGACATAGGCAATCTTCACGCGTGAGCCAAAAAATCCATTGATCTGCGACAGCAGCGGCAGTGGATCATGGTCATTACAGAAACGCATTGTCTCTCCCGGCTCAAGCGCATCCAGAGCGCCAAAAATCGCAGCATGCCGGAACCGCTTGGCAATGCCGCGGGCATCGAACGGGTAAATGCCGCCGGCTGCCAGCGGGTGAGAACAATCGTGTGCCATATCAAAACTCCTTAAGGTGAAGAGGGTTCATGAAATCGGCACCGCCCTCGTCATCGCTTGAATTCTCGCTGCTGCAGTGCTGCGCCGATTAAGATCTATTTTAAATGTATCTTTTATCCGAGGCAAATAAATCTCGCGTAGATTTAAATTTGTTTGCAAGGCGCGCTCTTACGATACTTAAACGGATCGCATAGAATCTGCCGCACGTGCTTATCAATATTTCACTGACAGGTCGCCAGATCCATGCATTCCTCAACAGCTCTTTATTCGGTATCTGAAATCCGCGCGATCGAACAGGCAGCGATTTCGGCACTGCCGGCTGGAACGTT
>JAEZVM010000263.1 GCA_023420795.1 Pseudomonadota bacterium | reverse complement strand
CCCCTGAGCGCATCCTGTATCACCGGCACGGCAAAAAGTCGCTGGCGGTCTTCTTCTGTTCGCTGTTGCAATAGATCGAAAAACTGCATGTCATTCTCCGTAAGGGTCATAGAGGGACTCAAGAGGGGCTGCATACGCCTGCCATATCGCATCCCGGCGCGGCCTGCCGTTCGCTGTTGCGAGACCGTTGGCGGATGTGAACGGATCGACAGCGATCCATCGCCGGATGCGGGCATAGTCAGGCAGCGCCCGATTGGCTTCGTCGATAGCTGCCTGGATTTCACTGGGGCCGTATTGCGCGCCGAGCGGCACGATGGCGGCAACGAGGTAAGGGCGTGCATCGCCAAACACGACGGCCTGCGCCAGCAGGCCTGTTCCCAGCAGCGCCGACTCAGGCCATTCGGGCGATACATTGCGACCGTATGCGGTAATCAGGATGTTCTTCTTGCGGCCGTCGATATGGAGAAAACCGTCCGCGTCCAGGCGACCTATATCGCCGGTCGCCAGCCACGCGGCCCGGTTTGGCGTCTTGCCGAGATAATGGGCAGCATCCGATCCGCCAATCTCGATCTCGCCATCGGCTGCGATCCTGATCAGCCGGTTGGCCAGAGGCTTGCCCGCGCTTCCGGGCCGGTCGGCCCCGGGGAGATTGAGCGAAACCACCGATCCGCACTCTGAAAGGCCATAGCCTTCAAAGAGCGGAAAGCCCTTTGCACGCGCAGCATGGATCAATGCCGCCGGCGTCTTTGCGCCGCCGACCGCGACGAATTTCAGGGTGCGGATACGCGCGTCGCCGGGCCGGGTCACGGCCACCATCGCCTGCAGCATCTGCGGCAGCAGGATGACGCTTTCAGCCTGATGGCGCTGGATCGCATCGAGGCAGACATGCGGATCGAACTGCGCTGCGCCGGTCAGGCCGGTCTCCGCCAGCGGCGGGCAAACCGTGGTCGCGCCTGACAGCAGCGCCGTGTAAACGCCGGCGATGTTTTCGAGAAGGACAGGCAGCGGCAGCAGGCAGAGATGGCGACGTATGCCCATGTGCCCCAGGCTTTGGTGGAGCGCGCGTGCCACATCCCATTGCTGTTCCGTGCTCAGGCACACACCTTTAGGCTCGGAAGTGGTGCCGGACGTGAATGTGATTTTCTGCACGTTCCGCAGGCTCACTCGCCGCTCTTCATGTATGGATTCATACAACCCGAGTTCGCTGTCGCAGGGAATTTTTTCGGTAAAACCGAGCGCCTGTGCGTGGACCGGCTGCATGCAGAATATTGCCTGCGCACCGCTCGACTCGATGGCGTGCGCCCGTTGCGCAGGCGTGAAGAATGCCGGCAAGGGCACGAGCGTGACGCCCAGTTCCTGTGTTGCCAGATCGATTGCAATCCACTCCGGCGTATTGTCGGCAAGGATGGCCACCGGAGCCTCCGGCAGCCTCCTTGCCAGCAGCGCATCGCGCATGCATGCAAGCCGCTGCCGCAGCGCTGCTTTGTTCCATGCATTGCTGCTCCCGCTTGTCAGAGCGGCGGTGTCGGGAATGTTATTGAGCCAGTTTTGCATAGCCAGAACGAATGTCGCCAAACATGACTTGCGGTTTCTCGTCGTAGTAAGTGCCCCAGCTTCTGCCGCCGTCCGGCAGGCGCTTCGGGTCGGCTTCGGCGAGCACCCTGGGTTGGAGATGCAGGCGGGTAAAGGAATTGAGGAGGCTTCGCGTGGCAGTGAAAGCGACCCAGACCAGCCCTTGCTGATGCAGGTAGCGCGTCATGCACACGATCAGCTCGCGGCCGGCGCCGGCGTGTGTCGCCGCGAGGTTGCCGACTTCCACGACTTGATGCCGGCCGACCGGTACGCCGGCACGAGAAGCAATCTCGCTCTCCAGCGGCGTATCCAGATACTGCTCAAGGAAAGCAGGTTCGTCTTTTGCCAGCGTAAAACCCAGCGCAGCTATCCACTGCCCCTCTCTGTCGCGGCAACCGACAAGCGTATGGCAAAAATGACGTACCTGCGCTCCATGCATCTTGAAAAAGATACGGCAAATGAAATCTTGCAGACTCGCTCGATCAGGATGTTCTGCCCCCATCCATTCAATCCTGTTGACAGCACCTCTTTCCCCGATACCGCGAGGGGCCAAGGCAGGTAAATCCTGACAGAATGCTGCGAGCGGCATAGTCATGTAATGACCTCCACTTGTTGCGATGGGAGAAGACTATGCGTTGAAAATTAAGGAGCGATTAAGTGCAGCAGCGCATCATCATTAACAGACCGGCGCTGCCAGTACTCAGGTTGACGATCATTTCATCATTGCCTGGCTGATCTTCCTGCTGACACTAAAAGTAAAATCTCTCATGCGGATCGAAGGTCAAATTTCTCGTTCCGCGTCGAACCTTACTTAACCGGAGACCGGAATGCCAGGCGAACACGCAACACAAGCCACGACGATTGCAGCCCTTGTCTATGATGCAGGAATCGATCCGGCGCCCGCGATGGAAAACTTTGTCCGCGCGCTACAGGAACGGGGCATTGCACTTGCCGGCGCAATCCAGCATAACGAAGGCTCTTGTTCCATGTCGTTGGAAATCCTGCCTTCCGGATTGCGCATGCCGATCTCGCAGAATCTCGGCAGCTGCGCCAGCGGATGCCGGCTGGATTCGGTCGCGCTGGCGGAAGCCTCCTCACTGGTGAGAATGTCGCTCGCGACCTCACCGAAGCTGGCGCTGTTCAATAAGTTCGGCGCACAGGAAGCAGCCGGCAAGGGCATGCATGAAGAGATGGCGGCAGCTGCAACGGCCGGGATACCGATCCTGACCGCAGTCAGCCAAACCCTGATGAAGGAATGGCTGGACTTTACCGGCGGAGAATCGGTCCAGCTTGCTTGTTCGGCCGAGGCAGCGCTGGCGTGGTGGGACGGACTGGCACAAGGCTGAACACGCTATTCGGATTTCAACGTTCTTATCCGAGCGCCTTGTAGAACATGTAAGCTGCCAGCACATAGAGCAGCAATGCGAACAATTTCTTCAGCGTCTTCACCGGCAGGCTATGCGCGGTCTTCGCGCCGAGCGGCGCCGTCATCACGCTGGCCAGCGATATCACCAACAGCGCAGGAACATAAATGAAGCCGAGCGAGCCTGCAGGCAGGTCGCTCGCATTCAGGCCGAAGTAAATATTCGACAGCGTACCCGCCAGCGCAATCGGAAAACCGAGCGCCGCGCTGGTTGCGACAGCATTGTGGATCTTGACGTTACACCAGGTCATGAACGGCACTGAAATGAAGCCGCCGCCGGCGCCAACCAGTCCAGCCAGTGCACCGATCACGCCGCCCGCGCCCAGCATGCCCGGCGTATTCGGCAGGCTGCGCGAGGCGGCCGGCTTCTTATCCAGCAGCATCTGCGTCGCGGAGAAGGCGACAAATACCGCGAAAGACAGCGCAAGCGTCGAGGAATTCATGCGTGAGCCGATCCACGGCCCTATCCATGAGCCGATCAGGATGCCCGGCACGAGCAGCTTCACCACCGGCCACAAGACCGCGCCGCGCGCATGATGCGCGCGCACCGAGGAAAGCGAGGTAAACATGATGGTGGCCAGCGAAGTGGCAATCGCCATATGCACAATGTATTCCTGCGGGAACTGCTTCGCGGTGAGCAACATCGTCATGAAAGGCACCAGCACCATGCCGCCGCCGATGCCAAGCAAGCCCGCTGCAAAACCGACTGCCGCACCGAGCACCAGCAGTCCGGCGATGAGGGAAAAGTCCATCCAGATGTTTCCTGAAATTATTTAATGTGCCGGATGATACACCGCCATTCCGCCGGCGTTACCGGCGTGATCGACAGACGGTTGCCGCGCCTGAGGATTTGCATGTCGGCGAGGTCTTCGTAGGTGCGCAGCTCGGCGAGCGGCATCAGGCGCGTCTTTTCGAGCGCTCGCACATCGACCAGCATCCAGCGCGGATTTTCTCGCGTCGCCTTCGGGTCGTAATATTTGCTGCGTGGGTCGAACTGTGTGTCGTCGGGATAAGGCGTGCTCCCGACTTCGGCCAGACCGGCGACGCCCGGCTCGGCACAGCTGGAGTGATAGAACAGGACGCCATCACCCACGCGCATTGCATCGCGCATGAAATTGCGCGCCTGGTAGTTTCGCACGCCGACCCATGCTACGGTGCTGTTGCGTGCGGCCAGCGCATCGTCGATGCTTACCTCATCTGGTTCCGACTTCATCAGCCAATACTGCATGCCCGTCTCGCAATGAATATGAGTGAGTGCCAACGTCACGCGTACATATGAACATATGAAGCGCGCATAAAAAAGCGGCTGCATGAATGCAGCCGCTTGTGGAATCAGTCCCGCCTGTGCCGTCTTTGCCGGCATCCCGAACCTTACGGTTCAAGGTGGTCACAGTTAGTTCAATTTCGGGTGCATCGGACTAGCGACGCGCACGCCCATCAAACAAATTTCCGCGACCTATGCACATAAATGGTTCAAGGAATATATGGCAATCGCGAACACGGCAGGAAGTTTTAGTGTACCCCAATCGCGCAGTATGTCAAAGATTTTGGAGAGAATTTCAGAAAAAGATTTCGCAGGTCAAAACAGCTTTTCCTGCGGCGTGAGAGCAGCATCGAGCACTGTGTGCATCGCGGCGATTTTCTGTTTCACATCCGCCATCGTCATGCCGGCAAATGGTCCTTCATCGGACTTGGTGGAAAGCAATTCCGCCGCAATGCCGAGCGCTGCCATCACTGCAATGCGATCATTGCCCTTGACCTTGCCAGCATCACGAATTGCGCACATGCGGTCATTCAAATAATCGACCGCCTGCTGCAGGGCGACCTCTTCGCCAGCCTTGCACGCCAGACGATATGCCTGTCCCATGATCGATACATCAAGCTGAATCATGCGACCTCCTCTTTCTGCTCATCCCCTGCGGGAATCCTTTCCAGCAATGCGGACACGCGCTGGTAGGCTTCTTCCATGCGCTTGCTTAGTTCCTTGTTTTCCTCGGAAAGCGCCGCCACGATCAAACGCAAATCCGCGTTCTCGCGCCGAAGGGACTGGGTCAGCTCAGCCAGTTGACTGATCTTTTCGGAGAGTTGGTGGATATCGGAAATCATGCCGCAACTATAGTGGGGCAAGCGATTTTCCGTCAACAGATTCAACGACTTGGGTCGCTTTTTAAAAACGCTACATCGCCCTGATTGACCACTTGCATCAGCCCGTGGGAGTCAATAAAATCCTTGAACACGGGGCGGTAGCTCAGCTGGGAGAGCGTCGCGTTCGCAATGCGAAGGTCGGGAGTTCGATCCTCCTCCGCTCCACCAACAAAATTCAAGGACTTAGCTCAACTGCTGGTCCTTTTTGTTTCTCCGCAAAGAATATTCGGGACAATTTTGGGACACTTGAGAAAGCCCAACTCTTCGGTCCCGTCTCATGGCCACATTTGAGCAACGAAAAGACAAATACGGCAACGTTATTACCGTACGCGTGAAAATTCGGCGACGAGGTTTTCCCACCTCATCCAAGAGTTTCGACGTTTTGGGTCCGCGAAAAGCAGATCTGAACTTGGCGATACGAGATGCCGAATCTTGGGCGAGGCTGATTGAGAGTGAAATGGACCGAGGTATGTTCGTTTCACGTAGCGAGTCAGAACAGACGACGTTGATCCAATGCTTGGATCGCTACGCCGCCGAAGTTTCGCCGCAAAAAAAAGGTTCAATTGCCGAACTAAGCAAAATCACAATAATGAAGACCCATCCGGTCGCTATGCAACTTATGGCCTCGATCCGGAGCATCGATATTGCTAAGTACCGCGATGACCGTGCTCAAGTAGTCAAGCCAGCGACAGTCAGCCGAGAGCTTGCACTCCTCTCGCATATGTTTAATATCGCTCGCCGTGAATGGGGTATGGCAAATCTTTCCAATCCGGTGGAATTGGTACGAAAGCCGAAGTTACCCCAAGGACGTAAGCGGCGCCTCTTGCCGGGCGAATTGGATGCCCTCATAACAGCTTCAGAATCCACCGAGCTGAAGATCGTGCTCCAGCTAGAAATCGAAACTGCGATGCGCCGCGGAGAGTTGGTTAATCTACGATGGCGCGATGTACATCTCAAAGATCGGTTTATCGTACTCAAGGACACAAAAAACGGCGAAGCCCGATCCGTACCACTTTCCTCCAAAGCTATCCTGCTATTGTCCGCGTTACGTGGGCACGAAGATGGCAGAGTCATTTCGATGCGTGCGGATAGTGTCACTCAGGCGTTCGCGCGTGCCAAGACACGCGCGCACAATACCTATGAAAGGGAATGTAAGAAGGCAGGCCTACAGCCTAAGGCCGACTTTCTCAACGATCTGCGTTTTCACGATCTCAGACATGAAGCCACAAGTCGTCTTTTCGAAAAAGGATTTAACCCAATCGAAGCTGCAGCCGTGACAGGTCATAAAGATCTACGCATGCTTAAGCGGTATACGCATCTCAACCCAACTGATTTGGCCGACAAATTAGGATAAATATCCCCTCGAATGCATCGTTCCTCGAATCGTAGACGCTTCTGAGCCATACAATTCGGCTAAAAGAGGAGTGGATGATTACAAACGCATTTGGTCCGGCGTGCAATCGTAACTCAATGCCCCTCGCACGCAGTACTGGCGCGGATTTCGGCGAGGTGGCGTTCGGCTTCAGCGCATTTTTTTTGGCCCCGATGTGCGTTTTTTGGCCGTGCAGCGGCCAACTTGAAGTCGCGATGTACGACCTCAAACAGCTAAGCAAAGCTCCCCCGATCCGCCGAGTGGATCAACAGCAGCAGCGCAAGAAACAGCCGGTGCAAACCGCGCAAATCGATTTCCACAATGACGCACACCATCGCTTTTCTCATTTCTGTTATAGATGAAATCATGCTAACCGTGACCGTCGAGCGTGGTTGCACGATAATGCATTTCCCAGCAATTCGAGCTTGGTCACTTTCGCAGCTGCATGTAACGGTCGCTTGTAGTCACCCAGTCCGTTTCGTTGTCCGCAGCCGTTCTGCTACTTTGGCTTCATCGTTTCCGGAGCCGTAAGCAGGTGCGGCAACGCTCAGGACGACAGCTCGTTTACGAAAGCCGCCATCCGCCCGTCAGTATTAGCAGGCAGCAGGCGGCCAGGAG
>JAEZVM010000300.1 GCA_023420795.1 Pseudomonadota bacterium | reverse complement strand
CGCTGCCGGACTATGCCCGCATCCGGCGATGGCTCGCCGCCGATCCGTTCACATCCGCCAACGGTCTCGCAACAGCGAACGGCAGGCCGCGCCGGGATGCGATATGGCAGGCGTATGCAGCCCCTCTTGAATCCCTCTATGACCCTTACGGAGAATGACATGCAGTTTTTCGATCTATTGCAACAGCGAACAGAAGAAGACCGCCAGCGACTTTTTGCCGTGCCGGTGATACAGGATGCGCTCAGGGGCGATGTCGCCATGGCGCAGTACATCGCCTTCCTGCGCCAGGCGTATCACCATGTGAAGCATACCGTGCCCTTGCTGATGGCATGCGGCAGCCGCCTGGATGGCCGGCACGAGTGGCTGCGAACCGCGATTGCAGAATATATCGAAGAAGAGATCGGCCACGACGAATGGATCCTGTCGGACATCGAGGCATGCGGCGGCGATCCGGAGGCGGCACGCGCCTCTCGGCCGCATGTCAGCACGGAGCTGATGGTCGCCTATGCCTATCATCAGATCGACCGGGGCAATCCCGTCGGCTTTTTCGGCATGGTCCATGTACTTGAAGGCACCAGCACGGCGCTCGCCACCAATGCCGCCGCAACCATTCAAATGACGCTCGGCCTGCCTGCCAGCGCATTCAGCTATCTGACTTCGCACGGCTCGCTGGATCTGAAACACGTGGAATTCTTCAAGGGTCTGATGAACCAGCTGACGGATGAGCAGGACCAGGCCGCAGTGATCCATTGCGCGCGGATGATGTACAAGCTCTACGGCGATATATTCCGAAGCCTGCCTGCGAAGGAGTGCATCGTTGAAGCCGGAGCCTGACATGGGCGGGCGCAAACCGGCAACGCGATATCGCGCCGTTCTGACGGGTGCGAGCGGGGGAATAGGCAAGGCGATTGCCCGGGAACTGGCCGAGCATTCTGACTGGCTAATCCTTGCGGGGCGCAACGTCGAAGCACTGCGCGCGCTCCAGGGCGAGCTGGGTGAGCAGAAGGCGCATGTGGTTCACGGCGACATGGAACGGGAAGAAACTTTGCACACGATTGAAGCGCTTGCTGCTGAGCTCGGCGGCGCCAATCTTCTTATCAATAATGCCGGCGCCAGCGACTTTCACGCATTCGAGACCCAGAACACTGATGCGATCCGCTCGCTGCTGCACACCAACCTGCTGGCACCGATGCTGATGTCGCGCCAGCTGATTCCGCAGCTCAAGCGCGCACCGCAGGCGCAGATCGTCAATGTCGGATCAATTTTCGGCTTCGTCGGTTATCCCGGCTTTGCCGCGTATTGCGCGAGCAAGGCCGGCCTGCGAGGGTTTACGCAAGCCCTGCGCCGCGAGCTTTCCGACACTGCCATTGAAGTGCGCCATTTCGCGCCGCGCACGACCCGGACTGCCATTAACAGCGAGCCGGTGAATGCGATGAACAGGGAACTGAAGAATGCCGAGGACGCGCCGGAATACGTCGCACGCGAATTCATGCAGTTCCTCGGCGGCACGGCGTGGGAGACCACCCTCGGCGCGAAGGAGTCGTTCTTCGTATTCATCAACCATCTGCTGCCGGTGATGCCGGACAAGGCCATTCTTTCCCAGCTGCCAGTCATTCGCAAATATTTGCCAAAGTAATCCACCATCACAATCACGAGGTTTCCATGAAAATCGCAGCAAGAGTTTTCACCATCATCTTTGCCGCCGCCGCGTTTTCCGCGGGGCCGGCATTTGCCACCGCCGAAGCGGACGTCGCACGGCTTCAGCATGAGTGGGAACGGATCAGATACCAGATCGAGCCGGCCGGGCAGGAAAAAGCGTTCGAACGTCTTGCCGGCGAGGCGAAGGAAGCGGTTTCACGCAATCCCAACCGGGCTGAACCGCTGATTTGGCATGGCATCATCGAAGCCAGCCAGGCGGGTGCGAAAGGCGGGCTTGGCGCACTGGCGCTGGTCAAGGATGCAAGGAAGTCGTTCGAGCGGGCGCTGGAGATAAATCCCGATGCACTGGACGGCTCCGCCTATACCAGCCTCGGCTCGCTCTACTATCAGGTACCGGGATGGCCAATCGGTTTCGGCGACGACAAGAAGGCGCTCGAATTGCTGAAAAAGGGGCTGGCGGTTAATCCGGCGGGCATCGACCCGAACTTCTTTTACGGTGATTTCCTGTACCGCTCGGGCGACCTGGAGAATGCCGAGCGCGCCTTGCGCAAGGCGCTGGCCGCGCCGCCGCGCGAGGGCAGGAAGCTCGCGGATGAAGGCCGTCGCAGGGAAATTGCGCGGCTTCTTGAAAAAATCGCGGAGAAACGCAAATAATGGCCGTATGGATGGCCATATGTAATAAACCCGGAAGGGCGCGGAAAATTGAGGATACTTCTCGTTGAGGACGATGACTTGCTGGCTTCCGGCCTGTTGCTGGCCCTGCAAAAGGCGAATTACATCGTCGAACGCGTCGGGGACGGGCATAGCGCGATACGGGCACTGAGCGACAATCCCTTTGATCTCGTGATCCTCGATCTCGGGCTTCCAAGACTGGATGGAACCGAGGTTCTCAAAGAGGTTCGCGGCCGGGGAAACACTGTTGCGGTGCTGGTCCTGTCGGCGCGCGATTCCACCCGGGACCGCATCCTCGGGCTGGATCTCGGCGCGGACGACTATCTGGTCAAGCCCTTCGAGCTCGATGAGCTGCTTGCCCGCATACGCGTGCTGGAGCGTCGCCGAAGCGGCCTTCCTGTCAATCAACTGCAGCTCGGCGAACTGGTGCTGGACCTCGCCAATTTCTCGGTAATCTGGCAAGGCCGGCCGGTGGAGCTGCAGCGCCGCGAATTCATGCTGCTGAAACGCCTGATCGAAAATCCGCAGCAGGTCTTCAGCCGGACGCAGCTGGAGGAATCGCTGTACGGCTGGGGCGAAGGACTGGAGAGCAATGCGATCGACGTCCATGTCCATCATCTGAGGAAAAAAATCGCGCCGTCCATCATCCGGACGATTCGCGGCGTCGGTTACCGGATCGGCCAGGCGATTCCATGACGGGAAAACAATACTCGATCCGTCGCAGGCTGGTGACCGGAACGCTGGTCAGCATGGTTCTCACCCTTGGCGGAATCGGCATCGTTGCGCATGACAGGGCCCGGCATGAGTCCGAGGAAATCTTCAGCGCCCGGCTGGCCACGTCGGCGCGTGTGCTCGAAGCATTGGTCGCGCGCCAGCTCGAGAAGGCAACTATCAGTCATCC
>JAEZVM010000188.1 GCA_023420795.1 Pseudomonadota bacterium | reverse complement strand
GACTGGGAGCCAAGGTAGTTGGCACCGCCACTTCCGAATCGGGGGCTGCTGCGATATCCGAATATCTCGCAGCGGTCGGTGTCGATTGCGGCAAGGGCGTGGTATTGAACGTAACCGATGCGGCCCGTTGTGAGGCGGTTGTCGAGCAGGTCCAGAAAGAGTATGGCGGATTGTCGATCCTGGTCAATAACGCCGGCATCACGCAGGATCAGCTCGCGATGCGGATGAAGGATGAAGAGTGGGATGCGGTCATTGCCACTAACCTGTCTGCAGTGGCCCGGCTGTCGCGTGCCGTATTGCGGGGCATGATGAAGGCAAAGCATGGGCGCATCATCAATATCACGTCGGTAGTCGGATCGGCAGGCAATCCCGGGCAGATGAACTATGCTGCCGCAAAAGCCGGCGTGGCCGGCATGAGTCGCGCATTGGCTCGCGAAATCGGCAGTCGCAACATCACGGTCAATTGCGTAGCACCTGGTTTCATCGATACCGACATGACTCGTGAGCTTGGCGAACAGCAGGTTGCGGCCATGATGCAGCAGATTCCGCTGGGTCGCTTCGGTCAGCCTGAAGATATCGCTGCTGCCGTAGCCTTCCTTGCTTCGCCGCAAGCTGGTTACATTACCGGCACGACACTGCATGTGAATGGCGGCATGTACATGAGTTAATCCATACTTGGATGCTTTTGGCCGAAGTTTAAGCATTATTTAAAACAGAAGCCGAAAGTGAATTTTCATTGCGCAAACCTGATAAAATGCGCGCACTTTCTGTAACCCACTGGAGGGAAAAATATGTCCGATATCGAACAACGCGTTAAGAAAATCGTCGCCGAACAACTGGGCGTCGCCGAAGCCGACATCAAGAATGAATCGTCTTTCGTCGATGACCTCGGCGCTGATTCGCTTGACACTGTTGAGCTCGTGATGGCGCTTGAAGATGAATTCGAAATGGAGATCCCGGACGAGCAGGCCGAGAAGATCACCACCGTGCAGCAGGCGATCGATTACGCCAAGGCTCACGTCAAGGCCTAATTTGTTTTTGATCGATTCAGGAGAACCGCTTGAGCCGCTCACGTGAACGTCGTGTCGTAGTGACTGGCCTCGGTTGTGTTTCCCCCATTGGCAATACTGTTGCCGATGCGTGGGCCGCACTAATCGAAGGCAAATCAGGCATTGCGACCATCACAAAATTCGACGCCACGCCTTTCTCCACGCGTTTCGCGGGTGAAGTAAAGGGCTTCAATATCGAGGATTACATCCCCGGTAAGGAAGCGCGCCATATGGATGCCTTTATCCACTTCGGCATGGCTGCCGGAATCCAGGCGATTCAGGACAGCGGTCTGACTGCGACCGACGAGAATGCCGAACGGATCGGTGTTATCGTTGGCTCCGGCATCGGCGGTTTGCCCATGATCGAAGAAACGCATGCGGAGCTGGTCAGTCGCGGCCCGCGCCGGATTAGCCCGTTTTTTGTGCCGGCATCGATCATCAATATGATCTCTGGCCATCTTTCGATCAAGTATGGATTCAAGGGGCCGAACCTTGCCATTGTCACGGCGTGTACTACAGGCTTGCATTGCATAGGCGCGGCCGCACGCATGATCGAGTACGGTGACGCAGACGTGATGGTTGCCGGTGGTGCGGAGTCAACCGTTTCGCCGTTGGGCGTCGGTGGCTTTGCCGCTGCACGAGCACTGTCTGCGCGCAATGAGGATCCGGCTACGGCGTCCCGCCCGTGGGATAAGGACCGTGATGGCTTTGTCCTTGGTGAAGGGGCTGGCGTCATGGTTCTGGAAGAATATGAGCATGCGAAGGCTCGCGGCGCCAAAATCTATGCCGAGGTGCTTGGTTTCGGCATGAGCGCCGATGCGCATCACATGACAGCACCATTGGATGATGGTGATGGTGCGCGACGTTGCATGGTGTCTGCACTGAACAACGCGCAGATCAACCCGGATCAGGTTGATTATGTCAACGCGCATGGCACATCCACTCCGTTGGGTGATGTCGCCGAAACCATCGCAATCAAGCGCGCGCTGGGCGATTATGCAAAAAAAGTGGTGGTGAACTCCACCAAGTCGATGACCGGCCATCTGTTGGGCGGCGCGGGCGGCCTGGAGTCCGTCTTTACCGTACTGGCGGTGCATCAGCAACTGTCGCCACCTACCATCAACATCTTCAATCAGGATCCGGCCTGCGATCTCGATTATTGCGCCAACATCGCGCGCAAGATGCCTATCAATATCGCAGTAAAAAATTCGTTCGGCTTCGGTGGCACGAACGGAACGCTCATCTTTGGTAAGATCTGATCACGGTATCTCCCTCTCCGCTCAGGAGAGGGAGTGATCATCACCACCATTTTCCTCTTATGACTATAGCGGTATCCACCGTGGCGAGGCCATCAAGGATTCTGCTCGCTATGGTCGGCGCAATGTCGGTCATGGTTATAGCCGTCGGTGTCGCAATAGGTGTCGGCGAGGTGGGCGAGCTTTCATGGCCTTCCCGAATGGCGATCGCTGCCTTCATTATTTTTCTCGGAGTTTTTGGGTTTTGTCATGGCGTCCGGCATCGAAAAACCATACATATTGATATCTCCGGCGCGGCGCAGATACGCCTGACCGAACTGGATGCGGCAAGGGCTTGTATAGATCCAAATCGGCCGCATGTAAGAGGTTCTACCGAAGTGTTTCGATTGTTGCCGGACACGACTATATGGCCGCATCTACTGTTATTGCGGCTTCAGGCTGATAACGGGAAAAGAGAGATATTGGTGATCTTGTCTGACTGCGTTTCTCGTGGCGACTTTCGGGCATTGTCGGTTGCATGCCGGTGGATAGCCGCGCACAATAATTCTCTTTAATGCAGAGATTTAGAAATTTCTTTAAGCAAATTGAACTTCTTGCATTTCCCACAGTCAACCGTTCTAGCCGCGTGTATGTTGCAATAGCATAAGGGACCGGGGATTGACGACAGAACGCGACATTGATCAACTGCTTGTCGAGCGTGTTCAACGCGGCGATAAAAAAGCGTTCGAGCTGCTGGTATCCAAGTATCAACGGAAACTGATGCGGCTCGTATCGCGACTCGTGCGTGATCAAGCAGAGGCAGAGGACGTTGTACAGGAAGCTTTTATCAAGGCTTATCGTGCCTTGCCGCAATTTCGCGGAGATTCTGCGTTCTACACATGGTTGTATCGAATCGGAATCAATACTGCGAAAAATTACCTGGTAACGCAGGGGCGTCGTGCACCCACTTCCACTGAGGCGGATGCTGAAGAAGCGGAAACTTTTGATGACGGTGAGCACCTAAGAGACATCAATACGCCCGAGTCGATGCTCGCTACCAAGCAGATTGCGGAAACAGTGAATGTTGCAATGGATGCTCTGCCTGATGAACTCCGTATTGCAATTACATTGCGGGAAATCGAAGGGTTGAGCTACGATGAAATCGCAGAAGCGATGGGCTGTCCAATCGGTACTGTGCGTAGCCGGATATTTCGTGCCCGTGAGGCCATCGCGGAAAAATTGCGACCATTGCTTGGTACTGCGATCGACAAGCGCTGGTGATGGCAGGAATATGTGATAACAAGATTTTGGTAGGGAAGCAGGGTTGTTGCGGCCTGAAGAGGTGGGTATGAATACAAAAGAAATAAGCCGGGAGCAGATTTCCGCACTCGTGGATGGGGAGTTGGCTGACTCGCACATTGATGTGGCGCTTGCCGCCCTGCGTCAGGAATCGGGGCAGGCAGATTGGGCTGTTTATCACCAGATTGGAGATGTGTTGCGCTCCGATGACATGGCGATTACCTTGAGTGCGGGATTTGCGGAACGCATGAGCGCACGCCTTGAGGCGGAGCCGACGATAGTCGCGCCACTTGTTTCGAAAAACTCTCCGGATGCCCTCGTCGCTACAGAAGCCATGAGTTCGTCGAAGGAGGCATCACGCCCGGTAAAACGGTGGGCACTGCCGGGCATGGTGGCTGCCGCGGCGATGGCAACAGTGGCATTTGTCACGACCCCGCAAT
>JAEZVM010000185.1 GCA_023420795.1 Pseudomonadota bacterium | reverse complement strand
TCGCGGAATGGGATGAGCAGCGCATCCGGTGCATCGCGAGTAGCCACCGCGCCCTCGACAATCCCCTGCGTGCGCATGGCCGGCTGGCCGCTGCCTGCGGCATCGAATATGCGGCGCAGGCGATGGCGGTGCACGGCGCGCTGACCGCGCAGCAGTCGCGACCGCGCGTCGGTTTCCTTGCCAGCGTGCGCGGCGTGACGCTGCATGTCGGCCGGCTCGATGACATCGCGACGGATCTGCAGGTGGAGGCGGAACGATTCAGCGGCGACGGCAACAACGTGCTGTACGACTTCGCGGTGCGTGCCGAGGGGCGCACGCTGCTCGAAGGCAGGGCGGCGGTCATCATCAATGCCGAGACACTATGAACAGGAGTTCATCATGAAACGCGCGCTTGTTACCGGCGGCAGCGGCGCCATCGGCGCGGCGGTGTGCCGCAGCCTGGCAGCCGACGGTCATCATGTTTTCATTCACGCGAACCAGCGCCGCGAGGCGGCGCAGGCGGTCGTCGATGCGATCGTCGCCGAGGGCGGCAGCGCCGAGGTGCTGGTGTTCGATGTCACCGATGCCGATGCAGTCGCCGCCGTGCTGCAGCCGCTGGTCGATGAACAACCGATCCAGATCCTGGTCAACAATGCCGGCATCCATGATGACGCGGTATTCCCGGGCATGCACAGCGCGCAATGGCATCGCGTGATCGATGTGTCGCTGCATGGCTTCTATCACGTAACCCATGCACTGATGATGCCGATGATCCGCAGCCGCTGGGGCCGCATCATCAACATGTCGTCGGTAGCCGCCCTGACTGGCAACCGTGGGCAGGTGAATTACTCCGCCGCCAAGGGCGCGCTGAATGCGGCAACCAAGTCGCTCGCGCTGGAAGTCGCCAGCCGCGGCATTACCGTCAATGCAGTCGCGCCGGGCATCATCGAGAGCGAGATGAGCGAGGGCGCGTTCGACAAGCAGGTGATCGAGCGCATGGTGCCGGTGAAGCGCGCCGGCAAGCCGGAAGAGGTAGCCGACCTGGTCCGCTATCTCGCGTCGCCGCAGGCCGCATACATCACCGGTCAGGTCATTTCGATCAATGGCGGCCTGATCTGATTATTGCGTCAGCTTGCGCAGGGCAAGCAGCGGCAAGCGCACGACGAAGCCGAGAAACAGCCGCGTATGCATCCAGGTCAGCAGCGTGTTGTCGCGCAGGTAACGGAAATGCGAGACGCCGCCTTCGTCGGCGCTGAAATAGCGCACCGGTGCATCCACATTCAGCGGCGCGACGCCGCGCCAGCACAAGCGAACCACCGCCTCAGGGTCGAAGTCGAAACGGCGCATCCAGCGCTGGCCGCGCATTACTAAGCGCAGCGGTTCGACCGGATAGACACGGAAACCGAATAGCGAATCGCCGATGCCGGCCCACAGGGTTTCCAGGTTCGCCCACCAGTTCGACACCTGCCGGCCCTTGACGCGCAGTGCGGGCGCACTGGCGTCGAAGACCGGCTTGCCGAGTACCATGCTGCCGGGATGGCGCTGCGACTGCGCCATGAATTCCGGAATCAGATCGGCCGGATGCTGGCCATCGGAGTCCATCGTCAGCGCATGCGTGAATCCCTCTGCCGCCGCCATGTCGAGGCCATGCAGCACCGCCGCACCCTTGCCGCAGTTCTGCGGCAGCACGATCACGCGCAGGCCGTCATCCTCCTTGGCCATTGCCTGCAGGCCGTCGATGGTGCCATCGGTGCTGCCGTCGATCACGACCCAGACTGGGTTCCAGTGCGTCCGCGCCCCGCGCACGGTGTCGTACACCTTGGGGCCGGGGTTGTAGCTGGGGATGAGCACCAGGTGCGTGGAGGACGGAGACATCATTGAACGAATTGGTGAAGTGGCTGATGCGTCTTATTCGACCGGCGCCGGGACGGGTTCGGGTTGTGGCTGCGAGACGGGCGCTTGCGGCACTGCCGCTCCGTCGAGCTCCTGCCTGAAGTACTGTTCCAGTTCCGTGACGAACGCGGTGCTGTCGGCCGGTGGCTCGAAGCGGCGGCCGAGGCGCACGCGGTAAGTCATCGGCAGCGGCGGCATCTTGTACACCGGCCAGCCCTTGGTCAGGAACGGGGAATCGGTCTCGATGAACACGGACTGCACCGGCGCCTTGGCACGCGACGCGATGACGCCGATGCTGCCGGTCAGCGGACCAATCGGGCGGCGCACCGTGCGCGTGCCTTCCGGGAACAGCAGGATGCGACTGCCGCGCTTGAGGTCGGCCACCGCCAGCGTGATCATCTGCCGCAGCGATTCATTGCGGATGTAGCGCGCAAGGCGCGCGCCGGCACCGAGGAATACGTTGCCGATGATCTCGGCCTTCATGATGCAGGCGGTGTCGGGCAGACGCGACACCATCATCACCGCATCCCACAGCGACGGATGATTGGGCGCGATGATCAGGGATTTTTCCTCGCGCAGCGCATCCAGCGCCTTGAGGTCGAAGCGGAAACGGCCGGACAGCGTCAGTACGCCGAGAAACAGGCGGAATGCCGACATGATTGCGAACCGACCGACGCGCCGGCCCGCCTGCTCGGGCATCAGCGGATACAGCGGTACGGCGAAGATGCTCCATATCAGGCAAGCCGCGCCGAACAGCAGCAGACCGAAATAGAAAGCCAGGTAGTCATAGGGCCTTAACAGCAGGCGCAGGCAGGCTTTCATCGTTTTTTCCGGAGCGGTTGTCGGTCTGTAAAACTGAGTGATGCGGTGGATCAAGCATATCCGGCCGCAAGTCGGCGCCTATAATAAAGGAAGCAGTTCCAATAAGCACTATTGGAAATGCAAGTTTTCGAGAGGTTTACGTTGCGAGCGCAAAATTCATCGGATGCCCGGCGGTCGCCTCGATCTCCATCAGCAAGTCCGCGCGGCAGATATCGGCTTTCAGAAACATCAGTCGCGCCGACGGTCCGAGCGCGCGCCGCAGTTCATCATGGATGGTGCCGACATCCTGCTCGCGCCGTACATACACCTTGTAGCACAGCGCCTGCATCGTAAAGCCGGCGTCGGGCGCGACCCGGTTGGCTTCATCGACCATCGCGCCGATGTTGGCGAGCGTCTCGTGTACCTGCGCGACCACATCGCCGGCATGCAGCGTCCGGTGACCGACTATGCTGGCCGTGCCGGATAGGAACAGCACTTCATTGCCGCCGAGCCGTGCGACGCTCGCGCGGGAAAAGGTCGGGCTGCGGGGGCCGTATTCGCGCGGGTAATGGTAGGCGCTGACCTGGCGCGGATTCTCGATCGCGATCGGTGTTGGTCCGCGCCCCGCCAGAAAGTAAATCGTCAGCGGCCCGACCTCGAAGCCGACCGCCGAAGCGGCGGGCACCGCACCCCCCGCGACCTGCCGCCCGCTATGCAGGAAGCCGTCCTGCCGTCCCATGTTGAATTGCCGATAACGCTCCAGCCCGTGGCTGTTGCCGGTGATGTCGGCCATGTAATTCCAGAAGCGCAGCACATGCGGAAAGTCCAGAGCATCGAGCAGGCCGAAGATTGCCATGTATGCGGTTTCGGTTGCCTGCTGCAGCGGCGTCTTGCCTGCTTCCCGCGTGTCTGTCGTATCGAAATCCACCTCGGACAGCTGGATTGCGCCGAACAGGATGTCGTCGTTATGCCCGTAGCAGACGCCGTTGCGCCGCCCGTAGCTGAAGCAACCTTCCGCACCCCATACCTCGCAGGTCGGCAGCGGCGTGCCACTCGCGCCCAGTGAAGGCATCGGTATACGGACAAACGGCCGGCCGGACTGTGGCTCCTGATCCGGTCGGACCGAAAAGCCGACCGTGCCGAGCATTATTTCTTGCCAGCGCTCGGCATGTTCTTTGTAATTTTCCAGCGGCAGATATGCGCAGCGGAGATGTGTGTCCAGCTCGATCAATTTGTTATCCCATCGGCGAAACCCGTCCGTTCCTGAAACGGTCAATTCGCCGGCAACGAACTTATGTATCCGGCATGTGGCGGGTGTTGTGTCGGGGCAAGACTTTAAACCATTTTCTGCCGCGCAGGCAGCTTGTTCGCGAGGTTTTATTCGTCCGTGTCCCGCCGCTGCAACGACTCGCCGATGATCCAGGTAATTGCCGCGCCGCGTGACGAGCGGACTGTCCTCGAACACCGCGTCGGCCACCGTGTCGTAGCACAAGAAGCCGC